>CAKTPQ010000015.1 GCA_934591745.1 uncultured Oscillospiraceae bacterium | reverse complement strand
CCCGTGAGCTGGACGGAGTACGGTATCGCGCTGGCGCTGGCCATTCTGGTCATCCCCATCGTGGAACTGGTAAAGCTCTGCCAACGCCGCGCCGCCGCCCGGAAGGCCGCCCGCTGACCCGCATCACGCAGAAAAGGATGTCCCCGCCGCCCGGCAGGGACATCCTTTTTTTCAATGAGCCGTCTCACCCCAGCATATCCACGATCTCCCGCAGGGTGAAATGCTCCCGGTAATAGGCCAGCTCCCCGGCGATCAGCTCGTCCAGCACCCGCATGCCCAGCACCTCCACCGGGGCCTTGTCGTCGGTGAGGATATGCTCCCCGCCCTGATAGGCGGCGAGCCGCTTCGCCGCTGTGTCCATCATGGCGGCATACTCCGCGTCCGTCAGCGCGGTGCGTCCGGCGTCAAACCGCTCCTTCAGGCCGTCGGCGTTGGTGCAGAACACCTCCGTATTGGTGTTGCCGGGCACGTCCGCCAGATAGGTATAGCGGAACACGCTGGCCATGGTGTCGCAGAGATACTGGTTGATGGAGCCGTTCTCCCTGGAGGTCATGTTCAGGTTTACCACCATGACGCCCTCTGGCTTCAGGTGGGCCGCCACCTCCCGAAAGAACTCCTGGCTGGACAGCTGGAACGGGATGGTGATATCCTGATAGGCGTCCACCATAATGACGTCAAATAGCTCCTCCGATGCTGCCAGATAGGCCCGCCCGTCGGCCACAGCCAACTCCACCGTGTCCGGCAGGCCGAAATGGGTGCGGGCGATGTCGGCGATCTTACTGTCGATCTCCGCGCCCTGCACCGCCGCGTTAGGGTAGTAGCGGGCACAGTACCCGGCGTAGGTGCCGGAGCCCATGCCCAGGATCATGACGCTGCGGCCGGTGCCGTCCCCGCCGCCCATGCCCGCCATGCAGGGCGCGGCCAGCGCGTAGTCGTAGTACATACCCGTCAGCCTCCCGTCCTTGTTCTGGACGGACTGGACGCCGAACAGCACATTGGTGGACAGCGTGGTCTGGTGCGCGTCTTCCTTGACCTGCAGATAGTTGTAGATGGACTCGTCCTCCAGCGTCAGGCCGCTCTCCCAGAAGGCGAAGCTGTATGTGGGCAGCGCGAAGCACAGTCCCGCGATGACCGCCGCGGCAATGATGCCGGTAACGGTCTTTTTCCGGGCAAACACAAAATAGGCGATGCCGATGGCCGCCAGCACCCCGGCGAAGATCAGAAATGTGGCCGCCGTCCCCACCGCCGGGATGGTCAGGAACGTAGGCACGAACGTGCCGATGATGCTGCCGATGGTATTCAGGGCATTGAGCCGCCCCACCGTTTTGCCGGTGTCATCCAGATCCTCCACCGTGAACTTGGTCAGCGACGGCGTCACCGTGCCCAGCAGCACGCAGGGGAACGCGAAGATGACCAGACACGCCGCCAGCGCCGCCCACACCAGAAAGTTCTTCGTGACGAATGTGGCCAACAGGAATGAGATGCCCGCGATCATCCACCGCCCCGCAAAGGGGATCAGCGCGATCCAGATGGCAGCGATGATGATGCGGCCGTACAGCCGGTCAGGGGACTTGCTCTTGTCGGCCATGCGCCCGCCCCATACGTTGCCCATGGCCATGGCGATCATAATGACGCCGATGATGACCGTCCACACGATCTGGGAGGAGCTGAAATACGGCGCCATCAGCCGGCTGGCGCCCAGCTCCACCGCCATAACGGACATACCGGCGAAGAACTCCGTCAGATACAGGAACCAACGGTTGTGAAGCAGTTGATGTTTCATACGGTTTTCTTCCTTTCCGCACGGAGGCCCCTGCCGTGACCGTGCTGCCGGTATTGTACCACGAGCTCCGGCAAAAGTCACCCTCCCGCCGATGCATCTGGCAAAAAGAGGGACTGCGCCGTGGGCGCAGTCCCTCTTTTTCATTTTTATCGGACTTTCAGCGGGCGTTGTAGGCCGCGATGCCCTTGGCCAGCAGATCCATGGCCCGCTCCAGATCTGCCTGCTTCAGCACATAGGCGATGCGGATCTCGTTCCTTCCCTTGCCGGGGGTGGCATAGAACGGCTCGCCGGGGGCAAACATCACGGTGTCGCCGTTGTCGTCGAACTCCTCCAGCAGCCACTTCTGGAACGTGTCGGCGTTGTCCACCGGCAGCGCGGCCATAACGTAGAACGCGCCGCGGGGGCACTCGCACACCACGCCGGGGATCTCGTGCAGCTTCTTGATGACTGTGTCGCGGCGGCGCTTGTACTCCTCGCGGACGGCGGCAAAGTAGTCGGGACCCACGCTGTACAGCGCGGCGGCGGCCACCTGGTCGATGGTAGGCACGGACAGTCGGCACTGGGCATACTTCATGGCCTGGGCCATCAGCTCCTTGTTGCGGGAGATCATGCAGCCGATGCGGGCGCCGCAGGCGGAGAACCGCTTGGACACGGTGTCGATGACGATGACGTTCTCGGCGGCATCGTCGAACTGACCCATGGACTGCAGCGGCTCACCGGCGTAGACGAACTCGCGGTAGGCCTCGTCGCCGATGATGAACAGGTCGTGCTCCTTGGCGATGTCCACCATCATGCGCATCTCCTCCGGCGTCAGCACGGCGCCGGTGGGGTTGCCGGGGTTGGTGACCATGATGGCGCGGGTGTGCTCGTTGATCTCCGCCTCCACCTTGGCCCGGTCGGCGTAGTGATAGCCGTCATGGGGCGAGGTGGGGATGGGATGGATCTTGGCGCCGCAGGTATAGGCCATGGTGTTGTAGTTGGGATAGAACGGCTCGGGGATCAGGATCTCGTCGCCGTCGTCGAGGATGCAGTTCATGGCGATCTGCAGTGCCTCGCTGCCGCCGTTGGTAATGAGGATATCGCCGGTCTCAAAGTGCATGTCCAGAGCATCGTAGTACTTCTGGATGGCTGCGATCAGCTCCGGGATACCGGGCGACGGCGCATAGGCCAGCACCGGCAGGTCAAAGTGCCGCACGGCCTCGAAATACGCCTTAGGCGTCTCGATGTCCGGCTGGCCGATGTTCAGATGATAGATCTTTTTGCCCTTGGCCTCCGCCGCCACCGCATAGGGGTGGAACTTACGCATGGGGGACAGGCCGCATTTCAGGACCTTGCTGGAAAACTTCATGCTCGTTGCCTCCTTATTGAAAAATGAAGTTGCATCCGGTCACTTCCATAGTAACGCGTTTGTTTCTGGAAAGCAAGGGTCTTTTCTGCGAAAAGGGCCGTTGAAGCCACGAAAAAAGCGGCCCGCAGGCCGCTTTTTTTGTTCGGTGTTCAGACCTCAGTTCATCTGCCGCCGGCGGGACAGGTTCACGGTGCCGTCGGTCATGGAGTTCAGGGAGTCCAGACTCTTGCCGGTGCCCTCCGCCACGCAGGAAATGGCGTCCTCCGCCACCACGGTGTGGATGCCGGTGCGGGCCTCGATCAGGCGGTCAAAGCCGTCCACCAGACTGCCGCCGCCGGTCATGACGATGCCGTTGTTGGAGATATCCGCCACCAGCTCCGGCGGGGTGCGCTCCAGCACGCCGTGTACCGCCTCCAGAATGCGCTCCACCGGCTCCTCGAAGGCCTCCAGCATCTCGGTGGAGGTGACGGTGATGACCTTGGGCAGACCCGTCATCAGGCAGCGGCCCTTGATCTCGATGGATGTCTCCTGCTCCTTGGGGAACACGCAGCCGATCTCCATCTTCATCAGCTCGGCGGTGCGCTCGCCCACCAGCACGTTGTGCTTGCGGCGCATATACTTGACGATGGACTCGTTGAACTGGTCGCCGGCCACCTTGATGGAGGCGCTCTCCACCACGCCGCTCAGGGAGATGACGGCGATATCGCTGGTGCCGCCGCCGATGTCCACCACCATGTGGCCGTCGGGCTTGGCGATGTCGATGCCCGCGCCGATAGCGGCCGCCACCGGCTCCTCGATGAGGTACACCCGGCGGGCGCCGGCCTGGATGCCCGCGTCCACCACGGCGCGCTCCTCTACCTCCGTGATGCCGGAGGGCACGCAGATGATGACCCTGGGCTTGAACATCTGGAAACCGCCGGTGACCTTGTGCAAAAACTCCCGCAGCATCCGCTCCGTCATGTCGTAGTCGGAGATCACGCCCTCCCGCAGGGGGCGGATGGCCACGATGTTGCCGGGGGTACGGCCCAGCATGGCCTGGGCGTCGCCGCCCACCTTCAGCAGCTTGCCGGTGTTCTTGTCGATGGCCACCACCGACGGCTCGTTGAGCACAACGCCCTTGCCCTTCACATAAACCAGCACCGAAGCGGTGCCTAGATCAATACCGATATCCTTTGCAAATGAACACATAGTGCAGCACCTCATATCTTCTGTGGCGGCATTTCCCGCCCCTATTCTCCAGAAAACCATTATACCGGCAGGTTTCCCTTTTTGCAATAGGTTTTCTCCATGTCACCAAATATTCATATTTTTATTCTGCACGGTTTCCCGCTGTTCCATACCCTCAGCCGTTTTCCCGGACGGCGGCCAGCGTCAAGCACACCACGTCCGCCGCGCCGGCGGCCTTCAGCACCCGGACACACTCGCCCAGCGTGGCGCCGGTGGTAAGGATGTCGTCCACCAGCAGGAACCGCTTTCCCGCGATGTCCGCCGGTTTCACCGCCTCATAGACGCCCAGCACATTGGCCCGCCGGGCCGCCGCGTCCTCCATGCCGGACTGCGCCGGGTTGTCCCGTACCTTCCGCAGCGTCTCCTGCGGCTCCACGTGCCAATCCACGCACAGGCTGGCGCACAGGAGCCGCGCCTGATCGTAGCCCCGCTGCCGCAGGCGTTTCCGGCTCACCGGCGCCCATGTCACCGCGTCGAACTCCCCGGAGAACGCCTCCGCCGCCGTCTGGGCCATCAGACTGCTGAAGCAGTCCAGCACCTCCAGCTTTCCCTTGAATTTGAAGGCCAGGATGGCCTCCCGCACCGCGCCCTCGTAGTAAAGCGGTGCGGCGCACCGTCCAAAGCTGCCAGTGCGTACCTCCCGGCAATAGGGCAGCGCCTTTTCGCACGCCCCGCACAGCAGCTCCTTCCCCACGATCCGCCCGCAGAACGGACAGTGCCGCGGGAAGAAAAAGTCCAGCAGGTCCCGCTGGAGCCTGTCCAGCCTGTCGTTGACGCTCATGCCATTCCCTCCTTCAGGCGGCGGCGCAGACCGCTGTACCGCCGCTGCTGCCGGTCGTTGGCCGCCATTTTCACCGGCGTCACGTCGTCGCCCACCAGCACCAGCAGCCGCCGCGCCCGTGTGATGGCGGTGTACAGCACGCCCCGCACCATCAGGGACGGCGCGGCGGGCGCGGACACCAGCACTACCGCCGGATACTCGCTGCCCTGGGACTTATGCACCGTCATGGCGTAGGCCATGTCCAGCTCCGCCAGCATATCGGCGGTGTAGACGGCGGTGCGGTCGTCGAACCGGAGGGTCAGCAGCTCCCCGGCGGGGTCGATGTCCTCGATGACGCCCACGTCGCCGTTGAAAATACCGCTCCCCACAGTGCCGTCGTCCTTTGTCCACAGCACATCGTAGTTGTTCTTCGTCTGCATGATCCGGTCGCCCACACGGAATACCGTGTCGCCCCACAGCTTCTGCCGCTTGTCCCGCCCCGGCGGGTTCAGCGCCGCCTGCAAGGCCCGGTTCAGGTTCACTGTGCCGCACTCGCCCCTGCGGGTGGCAGACAGCACCTGTATCTGCCCCGGCTCCACGCCCATGCTCCTGGGCAGGCGGTCGCGGCACAGCTCCACCACCGTCTGTACCAAACGGTCCGGCGAGCGCCGGCACAGGAAGAAGAAATCCCCCTGGTTGCTGTCCATGCAGGGCGCCTGCCCCTGGTTGACGGCGTGGGCGTTGCGGATAATGGCGGACTGCTCCGCCTGCCGGAACACCTGGGTCAGCGACACAGCGGGGAGAACGCCGCTGCGCAGCATGTCCCCCAGCACGTTGCCTGCGCCCACGGAGGGCAGCTGGTCGGGGTCGCCCACCATCACCAGACGGCAGGAGGGCCGCAGCGCCTCCAGCAGCGCCCGCATCAGCTCCAGATCCACCATGCTCATCTCGTCCACGATGACGGCGTGGGCCTCCAGAGGGTCCTTGGCGTTCTTCTTGAACGTCACCTGCCCCGTCAGATCGTTGAAGCTCATGCCCAGACACCGGTGGATGGTCTGGGCCTCCCGGCCCGTCACCTCCCCCAGCCGCTTGGCGGCCCGTCCTGTGGGGGCCAGCAGCAGCACGTCCAGCCCCATCCGCTCGTACAGGGTCACGATGCCCCGCAGGGATGTGGTCTTGCCGGTGCCCGGCCCGCCGGTGAGCAGCAGCACGCCGCTGTCCGCCGCCAGCGCCACCGCCTGCCGCTGCAAGGGCGCGTAGGACACTCCCTGCGCCTGTTCGATGTCCGCGATGGTCTTTTCCACGCGGGCCAGCCGCTCCACCGGCGTTTTCACCATAGACACCAACCGCTCCGCCACAAATGTTTCCGCCTGATAGAGCCGGGGCAGATAGCAGCCCATCACGTTGGCGATGGGCTTTTCCACCACGCCAAACCGCTCAATGAGCTTGTCCAGCGCCAGCTCCACCGCGTCGGTCTCCACACCGATGAGCTGTGCCGCCGCCTGTATCAGCTTCTCCCGCGGCAGGAACACATGGCCGTTGTGCAGGTTGTGGCTCAGCTCGTACAGCACGGCGGCCTCCAGCCGGCAGGGGTCGTCGCCGCCGAAGCCCATGCTCAGGGCGATGGCATCGGTGACGGCAAAATCCACGCCGTACTGCTCCCGGCTCAGGAGGTAGGGGTCGTCCCGCAGCGCCTGCATGGCCCCGTCGCCGTAGGTGCGCTGCACCGCCATGGCCAGATGCACCGGCAGCTCGTACCGTGCCAGAAACTCCATGACCTGCCGCAGCCCCGTCAGGGCGCGGAAAGCGGCGGACAGCTCCATGGCCCGCTTGGCCGTGATGCCCTTCAGGGTCTGGAGCCGCTCCGGCTCCTCCTCGATGACCCGCAGGGTGTCCATGCCGAACCGCTCCACCAGCCGCTCCGCCGTGGCCGGTCCCACGCCCTTAAGGATGCCGGAGCCCAGATACGCGGCCATATCCGCCTCGTCCCTGGGCATCCGGCGCTCCACGCTCTCCGCCGTCAGCTGCGGGCCGTAGGACGGGTGCTCCACCCACACGCCGGTGACGGTCATCCCCTCTCCGGCGGCGGCGCAGGGGATGCAGCCCACCACGGTGACAGGCTCCTCCTGTCCGTCCACCTCCAGCGTCAGCACCGTATAGCCGTTCTCCTCGTTCTGAAAGATCACCGTCTGTACGGTGCCCTCCACGGTGCAGCGTTCGCCCATGGCCTTCCCTCCCGTCTATCTCTCTTTCGTATACAGCTCCGCCAGCTGCTGCGGCGTCACCAGCACCGCGCCGTACCGGGCGGTCAGCAGCTCCACCCGCTGCCGCCCCTCCGCGGTCAGGCCGCCGTCCACCAGCACCATCGGCAGGCGGCGCTCCCGCGCCAGCTCCCGCAGCGTCATGTCCAGCTTCTCCGCGCCGCCGGTCAGCATCACCAGATATACCGCGTCCAGCGGCCTCTCCCGCCAGCGGAACAGCGAGCCCGCCAGCAGCCACAAAAGCGCCGTCAGCCCGACGGCCGCCAGTCCGGCCAGTACGCCGTCCTGCCAGATCTCCATGCCGTCACCCCCTGCCACAGTCTATGCGGCGGTGGGCAAAGGCGTCATTTCAGATACTTCTTCAGGTACTGTCCCGTATAGGACGCCTCCACGGCAGCCACCTGCTCCGGTGTGCCGCAGGCCACCACCGTACCGCCGCCGCTGCCGCCCTCGGGCCCCAGATCGACGATATAGTCGGCGCACTTGATGACGTCCAGATTGTGCTCGATGACCAGCACCGTGTTGCCCGCGTCCACCAGCCGCTGCAAAACATCCAGCAGCTTCCGCACATCGTCGGCGTGGAGGCCGGTGGTAGGCTCGTCCAGAATATAGATGGTGCGCCCCGTGGCGCGGCGGCTCAGCTCCGTGGCCAGCTTCACCCGCTGGGCCTCGCCGCCGGACAGGGTGGTGGAGGGCTGGCCCAGCTTCACATAGCCCAGTCCCACGTCGCACAGCGTCTGCAGCTTCTCATAGATCTTCGGCACGGCGGAGAAGAAGTCCAGCGCCTCCCGCGCCGTCATGTCCAGCACCTCGGCGATATTCTTCCCCTTGTACCGCACCTCCAGCGTCTCCCGGTTGTACCGCTTGCCGTGACACACCTCGCAGGGCACATACACGTCCGCCAGAAAGTGCATCTCGATCTTCAGCATGCCGTCGCCGCCGCAGGCCTCGCACCGGCCGCCCCGCGTATTGAAGGAGAACCTCCCCGGCCCGTAGCCCCGGGCCTTGGCGTCCTGCGTGGACGCAAACAGGTCGCGGATCAGGTTGAACAGGTTGGTATAGGTGGCAGGATTGGAGCGGGGCGTCCGCCCGATGGGGCTCTGGTCGATGGCGATGACCTTGTCCAGATGCTCCATGCCCTCGATGCGGTCGTGCTTACCGGGACGGGCCTTCATGCGGTTCAGCTCCACCCCCAGCTTCTTGTACAGCACCTCGTTGACCAGCGAGCTTTTGCCGCTGCCGCTGACGCCGGTGACGCAGATGAACGTCCCCAGTGGGAACGTGACATCAATGCCCTTCAGATTGTTCTCCCGTGCGCCCCGCACCGTCAGGAATTTTCCGTTGCCCTCCCGCCGGTGCTCCGGCAGCTCGATGCGCTTTTTGCCGCTGAGGTATTGGCCCGTCAGGCTGTTGGGGTCGGCCATCACCTGCGCCGGCGTACCGGCGGACACCACCTGCCCGCCCAGCGCCCCGGCGCCGGGGCCGATGTCGATGAGCCAGTCGGCGGCCCGCATGGTGTCCTCGTCGTGCTCCACCACGATCAGGGTGTTCCCCAGATCTCGCAGGCGGCACAGCGTGGCCAGCAGCTTGTCGTTGTCCCGCTGGTGCAGGCCGATGGACGGCTCATCCAGGATATACAGCACACCCATAAGGCTGCTGCCGATCTGGGTGGCAAGGCGGATGCGCTGGCTCTCGCCGCCGGACAGGGTGCCCGACGCACGGGACAGCGTAAGGTAGCTCAGGCCCACGGACTGCAGAAAGCCCAGCCGTGCCCGTATCTCCTTGAGGATCTGGGCGGCAATGAGCTGCTGGTTGCCCGTCAGCTCCAGCCCATTGAAAAACGGCAGCGCCTCGTCCACCGGCAGCTCCGTGGCCTCAAAGATGGACAGTCCGCCCACCGTCACCGCCAGCGCCTCCGGCCGCAGACGGCGGCCCTGACAGGCGGGGCAGGGGCACTGGGACAGATACTCCTCGATCTCCTTCTTGCTGGCGTCGCTCTGCGTCTCGCTGTACCGCCGCTCCAGATTGTGGCAGATGCCCTCGAAGGCCTGATGCAGCACGCCCTTGCCCCGGGGCTGGTCGTAGTGCAGCTCCAGCTTCTCCCCGCCGGTGCCGTAGAGGATGACCTGCTTCACCGCGTCGCTCAGCTCGCTGTACGGCTGGCGCAGGGAAAATTGATACTTCTTGCTCAGCGCCTCGAAATACATCCGGCTCACGCCGTCGGAGCGGATGGACGCCCAGCCGGGAGCCGTGATAGCCCCGTCCAGAATGGACTTGCTCTCATCCGGCACGATCAGCACCGGGTCGGCCTTCAGCTGCACCCCCAGACCCGTGCAGGTAGGGCAGGCACCGAAGGGACTGTTGAACGAGAACAGCCGGGGTGTCAGCTCCTCGATGGAGATGCCGCAGTCCTCGCAGGCGTAGTTCTGGGAAAACGTGATGTCCTGCTGCTCCTTCAGCAGGTTCACCGTCACCAGGCCGCCGGACAGGTTGGACGCCGTCTCCACGGAGTCCGTCAGGCGCTGGGCGATGTCGGGCCGCACGATGAGCCGGTCCACCACGATGTCGATATGGTGCTTCAGGTTCTTCTCCAGCGGGATGTCCTCCGACAGCTCGTACAGGCTCCCGTCCACCCGCGCCCGGACATAGCCGCTGCGGCGGGCGTCCTCCAGCACCTTGGCGTGCTCACCCTTGCGGCCCCGCACCACCGGCGCCATCACCTGGATACGGGTGCCCTCCGGCAGGGCCATGATCTGGTCGATGATCTGATCCACCGTCTGCTGGCGGATCTCCTTCCCGCACTTGGGGCAGTGCGGCACGCCCACCCGCGCCCACAACAGGCGCAGATAGTCATAGATCTCCGTCACCGTGCCCACGGTGGAGCGGGGGTTCTTGCTGGTGGTCTTCTGGTCGATGGAGATGGCCGGGGACAGTCCGTCGATATAGTCCACATCGGGCTTGTCCATCTGGCCCAGAAACATGCGGGCGTAGGAGCTGAGGCTCTCCACGTACCGCCGCTGTCCCTCGGCATAGATGGTGTCGAAGGCCAGCGAGCTTTTACCGCTGCCGCTGAGTCCCGTCAGCACCACCAGCTTATCCCGGGGGATGGCGACGTCGATGTTCTTCAGGTTGTTCTCCCGTGCGCCCTTGATGAAAATTTCCTTTTGCATGCTATTCCTCTTTACACGATGATATCCGCTGTTTTTGCCCGCAGCAGGGCGATGAGGTCGCCGGGGCGGCACTCCACCTGCGCCCCGATCCTTCCCGCGCTGACGCAGACGGTGTCGTACTGCGCCGCTGTCTCGTGGAACACCGTGGGGAACTGCTTCTTCATCCCCACCGGGCTGCATCCGCCGTGAACGTATCCCGTCAGGCCCAGCAGCTCCTTCTGAGGCAGCATGGCCACGGACTTCTCCCCCACGGACTTGGCCGCCTTCTTCAGGTCGAGGCTCTCCGCCACCGGGATGTCGAACACATAGTACCCGCCGGAGGCGCCCCTTGTCACCAGCGTCTTGAACACACGCTCCGGCGGCTGTCCCAGCGTCTGCGCCACGGACACGCCGTCAATGGGGCCGTCCGGGTCGTAGGCATGGGCGGTGTAGGCGATTTTTTTCTGCTCCAGCGTCCGCATGACGTTGGTCTTTTCCTCTTTATGCTTTGCCATGAAAGGCACCTCCTCAGAATACGTACTGTGCCAGTACGCTCAAAATCAGAATATGAACAGGGTAGAAGGCGTAAAAGCCGTATTGCACTGCCCTGTTGGAAAAGCCCCGCTCTCCGTTGTACAGGAAAATGGGGATCAGCGCCAGCATAGCCAGCATCTCCACCCGCCATGTCGAACAGAACCAGCAGAAAAGGCCCGTGCCCACCAGCTGGATGGCCCACTTTCCCTTGGTCTCCCGGCTCAGGTAGAACAGCACCACCAGCAATACGCCCCATCCGCCGTAATCCGTGTTGCCCCACTGTCCCAGAATGAACCCCACGGCGATGGCGGCGTCCACCGGCAGCCGCTGCCACAGCTCCGGCCTCGTTCTGGCCCAGTCCATGGCCCAGCACACCAGCGCGCCGATAAGCAGCGTCCACAGCACGTTCTGGTACTGCAGGGAGAACCACTGCCCGCTGCACATCAGATTGAACGGCAGCTCCGACAGCAGGGCGAACAGCAGCAGCCGTGCGGCGTACCGCTTCCTGTCATGGGTATGGGCGCAGCCCTCCGCGATGAGGAAACAGAAGATGGGAAAGGCCACCCGCCCCACACACCGCATCCACAGGACGTAGGGAAACAGGGTAAAGCCCATGTGGTCGATGAGCATGGACACCACGGCCAGCAGCTTCAGGTGCAGGCTATTGAGCGGCAGCTTCTTTTCGTTCATGTCGTCCCTCCCGCGCCAGCAGCGCCACGCAGCCGATAACACAGCCCACGCCCAGCACCGTCCAGACGGTCAGGGCCTCGTGGAACACGGTGATGCCCACCAGTGTCTCCACCACCGGCTCAATGTTGGTGATGATGGAGGCGCGTCCGCTCTCTACGCCCTCCAGTCCCTTTGTATAGAAGATGTAGGGCAGCACCGTGGCCACGATGACCACGCAGATGCCGCCGATAACGCCCCTTGGCTGCTGGAATACCGGCAGCAGCGCCGGGATGTCCGCAAAGAACACGGAGCCGAGCCCCGCCACCAGAAATGTCCAGTAGATCATGGTGTAGCTCTCATAGTGGGCCAGACCGTAGTGGCTGAACACGGTGTAGCTGGCGTAGCACATACCGGATGCCACGCCCAGACCGATACCGGACCACGAGGCGGTCATGTCTCCGCCCAGCACGCCGCTGACCATGATGCAGCCCAGCAGTGACACGCACAGCGCCGCCACCTTGCCCTTCGTCAGCGGCGTTTTCCACAGCACGGCGCTGGCCAGCACCACGAAGGACGGCGCCAGATACAGCAGCACCGCCGCCACCGACAGCGAGCACATGGTCTGGCACTGGAAATACACCACGCTCAGCAGCAGGATGCTGATAAGCCCCGACCCAAGAAAGATGGGCAGATGCTTCAGCCGGATGCGGAACACCTGCCTGTGGAACAGGGCGAACACCACCGTCAGCACCAGCAGCGTCCCGAAATTTCGGACGAACACCCGGTTGCCCAGCGTCATGCCCGCCTCCGTCAGCAGCCGGTTGGAAAACCCGATAAAGCCCCAGCACACGGCGCTGAGGATCACATAGATATACGAGATGGTCTTGTTCATGGTTCTTTTTCTCTATTTCTGCCCCCGCAGCTGGATGATCTGGTCCCGCAGCAGCGCGGCATACTCGAACTCCAGCATGCGGCTGGCCTCCTTCATTTCCTTTTCCAGACGGGCGATGGTCTCCGCCCGCTCCCTGTCGCTGAGCTTCTTCCTGCTGAGCTGGGACGCCTCCTCGGCGCTGTGGCTGATCTCCACCATCTCCCGCACGCTCTTGCGGATGGTGCGGGGTACGATGCCGTGGGCGCGGTTGAAGTCGTCCTGCAATTTCCGGCGGCGCTCCGTCTCGTCCATGGCCGAACGCATGGACGGCGTCACGGTGTCCGCGTAGAGGATCACCAGCCCCTCCGCATTGCGGGCGGCCCGCCCGATGGTCTGGATGAGGCTCGTCTCGCTGCGGAGGAAGCCCTCCTTGTCCGCGTCCAGAATGGCCACCAGCGACACCTCCGGCAGGTCAAGGCCCTCCCGCAGCAGGTTGATGCCCACCAGCACGTCAAACTCGCCCAGCCGCAGGTCGCGGATGATCTCCATCCGCTCCAGCGCCGACACGTCGGCGTGCATATACCGCACCTTGATGCCCAGCCCGCGGAGGTGGGCGGTGAGATCCTCCGCCATCCGCTTGGTCAGCGTGGTCACCAGCACCCGCTCGTTCTTTTTCTCCCGGATATGGATCTCCGACACCAGATCGTCGATCTGCCCGGTGATGGGCCGCACCTCCACCCGCGGATCCAGCAGACCCGTGGGCCGGATGACCTGCTCCACCACCTGATCGGCGTGCGCCTTTTCAAACTCCCCCGGCGTGGCGGAGACGTACACCGCCTGATGGAACCGCTCCTCGAACTCCTCGAACTTCAGCGGCCGGTTATCAAAGGCGCAGGGCAGGCGGAAACCGTACTCCACCAGACTCTGCTTGCGGGCGTGGTCGCCGTTGTACATGGCCCGCACCTGGGGCAGCGTCACATGGCTCTCGTCCACGAACAGCACAAAGTCGTCGGGGAAGAAATCCAGCAGCGTCATGGGCGGGGAGCCTGCCGGCCGCTGGGAGATGATGCGTGAATAGTTCTCGATGCCGGAGCAGTACCCCAGCTCCCGCATCATTTCCACGTCGTAGCGGGTGCGCTGGTCGATGCGCTGGGCCTCGATGAGCTTGCCCTGTTCCTCGAACAGCGCCTTCTGCTGCGCCAGCTCCCGCTCGATCTCCTCCGCCGCCCGTTCCAGCTTGTCCTTGGGGGTGACGTAGTGGCTGGCGGGATACACCGCCACATGCTGCAGGGACTTCAGCGCCGCGCCGGTGACGGGATGGAACTCGGTGATGCGCTCGATCTCATCGCCGAAGAACTCCACCCGGATAGCCCGGTCCTTGTAGTACGCCGGATACAGCTCCACCGTGTCGCCCCGCACCCGGAACATGTTGCGCTGGAACGCCACGTCGTTCCGCTCGTACCGGTCCTCCACCAGCCGCCGCAGCAGCTGGTCCCGGTCCATGGTCATGCCGGTCCGCAGGGAGATCATCATCCGTGCGAAATCGTCCGGCTCGCCCAGACCGTAGATGCAGCTTACCGACGACACCACGATGACGTCCCGCCGCTCCAGCAGCGCACAGGTGGCGGACAGCCGCAGCCGGTCGATCTCCTCGTTGGTGGAGGCGTCCTTCTCGATATAGGTATCCGTGTGAGGGATATACGCCTCCGGCTGGTAATAGTCGTAGTACGACACGAAATATTCCACGGCGTTGTGGGGGAAGAACTCCCGGAACTCCTCGCACAGCTGGGCCGCCAGCGTCTTGTTGTGGGCCAGCACCAGCGTGGGCCGGTTCACCTTCTCAATGACCTTCGCCATGGTGTAGGTCTTGCCGGAGCCGGTGACGCCCTTGAGCACCTGCTCCCGCAGGCCGTTCTCCAGTCCCTGCGCCAGCTTCTCGATGGCCTGGGGCTGATCGCCGGCGGGACTGTATTCCGAAACAACTTTGAAATCAGGCATAGCGCCCTCCCTTTATCTCTGCAAAAATCCGCTCTCCGCCATAGAGACGTAGTCGTCGTCGGCCACGATGATGTGGTCGGCCAGCCGGATGCCCAGTGGGGCCAGCGCCTCCTGTATCCGATGGGTCACCAGCACGTCGGCGTCAGAGGGCAGCGCCACGCCGCTGGGGTGGTTGTGGGCCAGAATGATGGTGCTGGCCCCGGCGTACAGGGCGTTCTCCACCACCTGCCGCACATGGACGGCGGAGGCGGACACCGTCCCCTTGGCAATACACCGGCAGGTCAGCAGCTTGCCCTTGCCGTCCAGACACACCTGATACAAAAGCTCCCGCTTCTGTCCCGTCAGCAGCTCCATGAAGTAGGCGCCGGTGCGGTCCGGGGAGTTGAGGATCTTCTCCGGCAGGCTGGTGATCCGCGCACGCTGGCTGATATCCGCCATCAGATGCAGCAGCAGGGCGGCGCTGGCGCCCACGCCCTCCACCTGCTCCAGCTCCTCCGGCGACGCCTGCAAGACGCCCTGTAGTGAGCGAAACCGCTTCAGCAGGCGGTGGGCTGTCTCGTTGGTGTCCTGCCGCGGGATGGCGTAAAACAGCGCCAGCTCCAGCAGCTCATGGTCCGCCAGCGCGTCCGCGCCCATCTGGCGGTAGCGTTCCTTCGCCCGCTGCCGGTGCCCGTCATGCAGTCCCATACACGTCCCTCCCCGCTGCGTTTTTCCGAATAATATAGTATACCATGCTGCCGCCCATCCTACAAGCTGTTTTTCCCCTTTTCCTCTCACCATCCGACGGCATATCTTGACTTTTTCCCCAGTCTCTGCTATATTCTCCATGCAGTCCGTCGCCGCCGGGTGGCGGACCCGCGTTCACCGGCGCGCCGTCAGGCCTTAGAAGGCGCGCTCCGTGGGCGCATTTTTTGTTTTTCGGGAGGTTTTTCTTATGGCATGGATCTATCTTATCATCGCCGGCGGGCTGGAGGTATTCTGGTCCACCTTCATGAAGCTGTCCGAGGGCTTCACCAGACTGTGGCCGTCCATCTGGACCATCGTGGGCATGCTGGCCAGCTTTTTCTTCCTGTCGCAGGCCATCAAGACCCTGCCCATGGGCACGGCCTACGGCGTCTGGACGGGTATCGGCGCGCTGGGCGCGGTGATCGTGGGCATCGTGGCGTTCCACGAGCCGGTGACGGCGGCGCGCCTCATCTTCGTGGGTCTGCTGCTCATCGGCATCATCGGCCTGAAGGTCACCGCATAACAGAAGGAACGGCGTGACTTCCGTCACGCCGTTCCTCTTTATCCGTTTCACGCCTTGGGAAAGCTCCACCGGAACACGGCGGCGCAGATGCGCAGCACCACCGTCACGCCGCAGCCGGCCAGCATGGCCAGCCCCGTCCCCAGCGGCCACAGGACACGGCATACCGCCGCACCGGCCAGAGACGCGCAGGCGTATATGTGCTTGGTGAAGATGTAGGGCCTCTCCATGCAGCACACGTCCCGCAGCACGCCGCCGCCCACACCGGTAATAGCGCCCAGAAACAGCACCAGAAACCAGTTGGCGCCGTACCCCGCCTGCATGGCGATGGCCGCGCCATGGGCAGAGAAGATGCCCAGGCCGATAGAGTCCGCCACCAGCAGTACCGCCTCGGCGTACTTGTTGTGCGTGTCCGTTTTCCGCCGCCGCCAGATGTAAAACACCAGCAGCGACACGGCGATGGCCACCAGCGCCTGAGCGGGGTCCCGGAGTGCCGCCGGCGGCGTCTGCCCCAGCATCATATCCCGCAGGATGCCGCCGCCCACCGCTGTGGTCATGCCCATCATGGCCACGCCGAACAGATCCATCCCCTTGCGGATGCCCAGCGCCGCGCCGGATACGGCAAAGGCCACGGCGCCGATCATTTCAAAATACACCTGAAATCTTCCCATGGTATCCCTCCCCGACCCGCTTACTATACACCGTCTCTCCGTTTTCGGCAAGTCCCGCGTCAAAGCGCCGCGCCGAAGCCTCCGCAGCCTATGCTCGGCGGCATCCTTTTCCCCGTGCTGTCCCGCCGCCCGCATCGCCCTCTGTCTCCCGGCGTCCCTGCCGTTTTCCTGCGGTATCCGTCTCCGGCTTTCCTGTTTTCGCACAATGGCAGCGTTTTTTCCCGCCCCGCACAGTCTCTCTCCGCCCTGTCCGCGCCGCCCTCTGCCCCCCCGGTATCTCCGTTTCCGGCCTTCCGCGCCGTTTGCACCTCCGTGCGAAAAAAGGCAGGGCCGAGGCCCTGCCTTTTTCCTTGGGAGATTGGGGATTTGGGAGAGAAAAAAGAAAGAAAAGTAGAGAAAAAGCATATCTCGTTACATCGGACGGAATGCGGCGGCGCCCCGTCCTTTGTGATTTTTACTATATCATGAAAATATCCGCTTGTAAAATTGAAGTTGTTCGCGTAAAATATAAGCGATTTTTGATATATTTTAGGAGAAACGCCATGACGAATCTGGACATCGAGACATTCTGGGCCGTGGTGCAGCACGGCACCATGACGGCGGCGGCCGAGGCGCTGTACATCACCCAGCCTACGCTGTCCATGCGCATCCGCGCACTGGAGGAGCGGGTGGGCACGCCGCTGTTCGTCCGGGGCAAGGGCCAGCGCCGCATCCAGCTCACCGCCGCCGGCCAGAAGTTCCTGACGCTGGCCCGCCGCTGGCAGCGCCTTCTGTCGGAGACGGAAGCTCTGTCGGAGCTGGAGCAGCGCGCCTACCTGCGGATGGCCGCCACCTACACCACCAACCAGTACATCCTGCCGGCGGTGTATCAGAAATTCCTGTCCCTGCACCTGCCGGTGTCCCTGTGGATACACACCCTGCGGGACGTGGACTCGGCCCAGGCCCTGCTGAACCACGAGCTGGACTTCGCTCTCATCGACAGCAACACCGTGTTCAACAGCCAGCTGGAGGTGCGCCCCATCTTCCGGGAGCGGTTTTTGCTGCTGTCCTCGCCGGACAGCAGCTACCCGGCGGAAATGGACCCCGCCGCGCTGGACCCCGCCAACGAGATCCTGGTCACCTGGGACCCGGACTTCATCCGCTGGCACGACAGCTCCTTCGGCCCCGGCGCCCGCCCCCTGCTGTACGCCGACACCCTGCAGGCGGCGGACTTCTTCCCCCGGACGGAGGATCTGTGGGTAGCCGCCCCGGCCATTGCCGCCGCCTCGCTGGACCGCTCCAAGGCCCGTGTCTGCCGCTTCACCCAGGCGCCGCCGGACCGTGTCAACTATCTGGTGACCCGCCGGGACGAGGAGCTGCCGGAGCCGGCCCTCATTTTTCTGGACGCCCTGCGGGAGCACCTGCTGGGCCGGGAGAATGTGCAGGTATATTTGTAAAAAAGACGGAAAAGCGGGTTGACACGCCCCGTTTTTTGGCATAGGATAGGCGTGTACAACAAAACATGTCCGGTAGGTAAGGCTACCGCGAGGGATATGGGCTGCTGCCGCGAAATGGTGGAGACACCATAAGATGGTTTGAGCAGGTACTATCGAAACCAAGGTGGTATCTAACGCAGCTTCACCGCCCCGCGATGCTAAAGCTTGTAACGGTACACAGGTCACGTTTCCCGTGGCCCGCTTATGGTACGCAGCAGGCTTTCTACCTGCTGCGTGTTATTTTTTGCCGAAAGGAGGAACAGGCCATGATCGACTATCAGGAGGAGCTGGACCGCTATTTAGAGCAGATCGAGACGCTGGCACATGACAAGGAGTACGCGAAGCTGCGTGACCTGTTCCTGCCCATGGAGCCTGCCGACATCGCCCTGCTGCTGGAGGAATCCGGCTCCGAGCTGATGCCCCTGCTGTACCGTCTGCTGCCCAAGGAAACGGCGGCGGAGGTATTCGTGGAGCTGGAGCCGGAGAGTCAGGAGATGCTCATCAACGGCTTTTCCAACACCGAGCTGAAAGAGGTGCTGGACGAGCTGTATCTGGACGACGCCGTGGACATCGTGGAGGAGATGCCCGCCAGCGTGGTCATCCGCATTCTGGACAAGGCCACGCCGGAGATGCGCAAGTCCATCAACGAGATCCTGAAGTATCCGGAGGATTCCGCCGGCTCCATCATGAACATGGAGTTCCTGTCCCTGAAGAAGGACATGACGGTGGAGGACGCCTTCAAGCGTATCCGCCGCATCGGCGGCGAGCTGGAAACCATCAACATCCTGTACGTCACCGACCCCACCCGCCGCCTGCTGGGCGTGCTGTCCGTCCGCGACCTGCTGCTGGCCAATGAAGACGACGTCATTGAGGACATCATGGACCCCGACGTGGTGTGGGCCAGGACCATGGACGACAAGGAGGATGTGGCCCAGGCCCTGAGCAAGTACGACTTCCTGGCCATGCCCATCGTGGACATGGAGAACCGCCTGGTGGGCATCGTCACCGTCGATGACGCTATGGACGTCATCGAGGAGGAGACCACGGAGGACTTCGAAAAGATGGCCGCCATGCTGCCGTCGGACAAGCCCTACCTCCGCACCGGCGTGTTCGCCACATGGAAATCCCGTCTGCCGTGGCTGATGATCCTGATGCTGTCGGCCACGTTCACCGGCATGATCCTGAACCACTACGAAAACGCGCTGGCCGCCTGTCTGGTGCTGAACGCCTACATCCCCATGCTGTCCGGCACCGGCGGCAACTCCGGCACCCAGGCCTCCGTGGCCGTCATCCGCGCCCTGAGCCTGGACGAGGTGGACTTCTCCGACGTGCTGCGGGTGCTGTGGAAAGAGCTGCGGGTCTCCCTTTTGTGCGGCCTGTGTCTGGCCGCCGCCAACTTCGTGAAAATGCTGGCAGTGGACCGTCTGCTACTGGGCAACGCCGAGGTCACGCCCATGGTGTGCCTGGTGGTGTGCCTGACCATCCTGTTCGTGGTGGTCTTTGCTAAATGCGTGGGCTGCTCCCTGCCGCTGCTGGCGGAAAAGGTGGGTCTGGACCCCGCTGTGATGGCCAGTCCCTTCATCTCCACCATCGTGGACGCCACCAGCCTGCTGATCTACTTCCGCTTCGCGTCGTGGCTGCTGGGCATCTGAAAATTTGTATTTTTTCCATGGCATAGCGCCGCGGTTTTCGGACAAGATAGAGTCGGGTCGTATGGCCTGACTCTATTTTTCTTTTACGGGAGGAAACGCCATGAATCGCGCTTGTACCAACGATGGGTGCAGCTGCACCCCCAACTCTTCCATCAAGTGTACCGTTACCAACTGCGCCCACCACTGCAAGGACGTGAACAACTGCGGCCTCAGCTCCATCCAGGTGGGCACCCATGAGAGCAATCCCTCCATGGACCAGTGCACCGACTGCCAGAGCTTCCAGAAGTGCCAGTAACGCTTCCCGCGTGCTGACCGGCAGAGAGCCTCCGTTTCCCGGACGCCGTCTGCCCCTCCGTGTGCCGACCCACACGGAGTACATACCAGAGGGGGTGATGACATGCGCACATCGGTGAAATACGCCGTAGCCGGCACGCTGGCCGGCGCCGCCAACGGCTGCTTCGGCGGAGGCGGCGGCATGGTGCTGCTGCCTCTGCTCACCCGCTGGTGCCATGTGGAGGAGAAAAAGGCCTTCGCCACCTGCGTGGCGGTGATCCTGCCCTTCTGCGTGGTGTCCGCCGCCGTCTACCTGCTGCGCACGCCCTTCGACCTCGTGCAGGCCCTGCCCTACCTGCTGGGCGGGCTGGCCGGCGGCTTTGTGGGCGGCCGGCTGTTCCCACGGGTGCCCGCCCCTTGGCTGCGGTATCTCTTCGCCGCCTTTCTGGTGTACGGCGGCATCCGGTATCTCCTGTGACGGCGTGGCTCCTGCCGGTGCTGGCGGGCTTCTGCACCGGCATCCTGTCCGCATGGGGCGTGGGCGGCGGCACCCTGCTCCTGCTGCTGATGACCCTGTTCCTGGGCGTGGAGCAGTCCGACGCCATGGCCATCAATCTGCTGTACTTCCTGCCCACCGCCGCCATGGGGCTGCTGTACCACCGGAGGAATGGGCTTCTGGAGCGCCCCGTTCTCCGCGCCGCCGCGCCGTGGGGCACAGCGGCTGCCGCCGCCGGCGCGCTGCTGGCCACCGCCGTGGACGTGTCCCTGCTGCGCCGCCCCTTCGGCATCTACCTGCTGCTGGCCGCCGCCAGCCTGCTGCTGCAGCCAAAAAAACCGGGAAAGACGTGATATCTTTCCCGGTTTTTCATTTTCCGTATCAGTCCTCGCTGGCGTACAGCGTCACGGACACGTCAAACACCTGCCCGTCCCGCTGGACGGTGAGCGTCATGGTGTCGCCCACCAGATGGGTGCGCCGCACCGCCATCAGGTCATTGATGCTGTGCAGCGTCTCTCCGTCGGCCCGCAGCAGCACGTCGCTGGGCAGCAGACCCGCTTCCTTGGCGCCGCCCTCCGACACGGTGTACACCGTCACCTGCCCGCCGTTATCGCCGCTCTCGGTGACCATGATGCCCAGCACGGGCACGCCCCGGAACCGCCCGTTGGCGATGATGTCGTTCACCACGAAGCAGGCGTCGCTGATGGGAAGGGCAAAGCCCAGACCCTCCACGGTGGCCTCCGCCTCGCTGCCGTTCCCGCTCATTTTCAGGGTATTGATGCCGACGACCTGCCCGTACTCATTGATCAGCGGGCCGCCGGAGTTGCCGTTGTTCAGCGCCGCCGTGGTCTGCAGCAGCGTCATCATCCGTCCGTCCACCTGCACATCCCGGTTGATAGCGGAGATGATGCCGTCGGTCAGGGTGCCCCGCAGCTCCACGCCCAGCGGGTTGCCGATGGCGTATACCGTATCGCCCACGCGGCACAGGTCGCTGTCGCCGAAGGATGCCGCCGGCAGGTCCGCCGCGTCCACGGCCTTCAGCACCGCCAGATCCCGCTCCTCATTGTAGCCTACCAGCTTCGCGTCGTAGGTGTAGCCGGTATCCAGTGCGATCCAGCAGCTCTTGCCTCCGGAGATGACGTGAGCGTTGGTGATGATGTACCCGTCCTCCGTCATGATGACGCCGGTGCCGATGCTGGCCTGCTCGCCCTTGTCGGCTACCACCAGCACGGTGGAGGGATTCACCTTTTCATACATGTCCTGAATGCTCAGCTTCTCTCCCGCCGGAGCCGTGCAGACCAGAGACACCCCCGCCTCCCCCTGTATCCGGGGGATGGTGGTCTTTTCCACCCCGGAGATGTTCACGATGCTGCTGGCGTCGCTGCCGTCCCCCGTTCCGCCGTCCGCGGACGGTATGACACCGCCGCCCCGCAGGCTGGCGATGACTGTGGCTGTCACCACCACCGCCGCCAGTACGCCTGCGGTGATGAGAAACGCCCACAGTCCCTTCCTGCTCCGCTTTTCCGGCGGCGCGGGACGGGGCGGCACGGCGCCCGCCGGCATGGGCCGCGGCTGCACATAGCAGTCCACCACCTCCTGCCCCTCCGGGCGCACATACCAGCTCACCACCTCCTGCGGCTCGGTCTGCTGATTTTCTCTGTTTTTATCCTGCATACGGTATATCCTCCGGCCTCAGCGGGCCATCTGCATGGTAAAGGTAAAGGCGGTCACGCCGTTCTCGCTGGTAACGGTGATCTTTTCCTTGTGCTGGGCCAGAATGGTCTTGACCACATACAGCCCCAGTCCGTAGCCGTCCTTGTCCTCGCTGCGGGACTTGTCCGACTTGTGGAACCGCTCGAACAGCAGGGGGATCTCCTCGGCGGGGATGGTGTTGCCCACGTTCCGCACGGTGACGTAGGCCTTCTCCCCGTTGACGGTAAGCCCCAGATACAGGGTGGATGCCGGCGCGGCGAACTTGGCCGCGTTCTCCAGCAGGTTGTACATCACCTGGGTGATCAGGTCCCTGTCGCCCTGCACCATCACGGAGTCCTCCGGGATCTCCGCGTCCACATCCAGCCCCCGGCCCATGATCTTCTGCTCCATGGACAGCAGGGCGATGCGGGCGGACTCGCACAGGTCGAACTCCTCTTTCTTCATCTCCTGGTTCTGGATCTGGGAGATGTCCAGCATCCGCCGGACAAGACGGCTGAGCCGCCGGCTCTCGTCGGAGATGATCTGCAGGTACTGCCGCTCCTTCTCCGGCGGGATGGTGCCGTCCAGAATACCGTCGGTGTAGCCTGCGATGGTGGTCATAGGCGTTTTCAGCTCGTGGGACACATTGGCGATGAAGTCCCGCCGCTGCCGCTCCGTCTCCTGCAGGGAGTCCGCCATGGCGTTGAACGCCGTGGCCAGCTCGCCGATCTCGCCGCCGCTGCTGGTTTCCTGCATCCGCACGTCAAAGTTGCCGTCGGCGTAGGCCCGGGTGGCCTGCACCATCTCCGTGATGGGCTTGATCTGGTTCATGGACGTGACAGAGCTGGTGACGAAAGCGATCAGCAGAATGATGGCGCTGAGCATGAAGAACAGGCCGATGAACGACCGCCACATCTCCATCAGGGCCGTGCCGTCCATGACGGCCAGCACAAGGCCCAGCACCTGCCCGTCCTCGCCGGTCATGGGCACGCCTACCACGAACTTCTTCTGCTCGTAGACGCCCACGGTGCTGCGGCCCTCATAGCCGTCGCCCTCGGCGAAGGTCTTCGTCACGATCTCCTCCGGCACCCGGACGGACTTGCCCACCAGCCCCGCGTCGGAGGTCAGCAGCACGTCGCCCTCCCTGTTGCAGATGAGAAAGTCCACATCTGTCATCCGGGACGCCACGCCGGCCAGCGCCCGCAGGGCGTCCTCCTGAGTGGTCTCCGTCTCGTCGTTGGGCAGCAGATAGCTCACCGACAGCTGGGCGATGAGATTGGCCCGGTCCCGCATCTCGCTGCGCTTTTCAGACACGGTGTAGTTGTAGCTCAGGGCGTAGAACGACACGCCCAGCAGCACCATGGTCAGCAGTACCATACCGGCGCTGAGCATAAACTGCCGCCAGTACAGGCTGTCCATGGCCCGTTTGATCCTCTCCCGCATGGCCTTACTTCACTTCAAACTTGTAGCCGACGCCCCACACGGTCTTCAGCTCCCACTGGTCGGAGACGTTCTCGATCTTCTCCCGCAGGCGCTTGATGTGGACGTCCACGGTGCGGCTGTCGCCGAAGTAGTCGAAGCCCCACACCTCGTCCAGCAGCTGGTTGCGGGTATAGACCCGGTTGGGCGTGGCCGCCAGATGGTACAAAAGCTCCAGCTCCTTGGGGGGCGTGTCCACCTTCTTGCCGTCCACCAGCAGCTCGTAGCTGTCCAGATTGATCTCCAGCTTGTCGAACACCAGCTTCTTCTTGGTGTCGTCGGGGATCTCGCTGCGGCGCAGCACCGCGTTGATGCGGGCCATCAGCTCCTTCATCTCAAAGGGCTTCACCAGATAGTCGTCGGCGCCCATCTCCAGACCGGTGATGCGGTCGCCCACGTCGCTCTTGGCCGTCAGCATGATGATGGGGGTCTTGCCCTTCTCCCGGATGTGGGCGCACACCGCCCAGCCGTCCATAACGGGCAGCATGATGTCCAGCAGCACCATGTCCGGCGCCTGCTTGTCGTACTCCTCCACGGCCTTGCCGCCGTCGTAGGCCGCCCGCACCTCGAAGCCCTCCTTCTCCAGATACATACGGATCAGCTCCGATATATTGCGGTCATCCTCTACCACCAGAATGTTGCGTGCCATGGCCGTCTCCTCCTCGGTGTATTTTTACCTTGTATTATACCGGCCAACCTTAATTTTTCCTGAACGTTTTGTAAACTCGGCGGTATAACCGTTTCAGTTTACCACACTTTCCGCCGTTTGTACAGTCTCCGGCACCGGCCCGATGGTGATGTCCGCGTAGTACCACATCAATATCTCCTGCCATGTCTTTCCCTGCCGCGCCAGTTCGTTGGCGCCGTACTGGCTCATACCCACGCCGTGGCCGTAGCCCGTGACCCGGAACGTTACCTTGTCCGCCGCCGCGTCGATGGTAAAGCAAGCCGACCGCAGGGAGAAGATGCGCCGCACCTCCACGCCCCGCAGCGGCGCACCGCACACCTCCACGGTGCTGACCCGTCCCGAGTCGTCCCGCTCCACCGTGCCGAACCACTTGTCCGGCCCGCCGCTGAACGTCAGCTCCGGATGAGCCTGGGCCAGCAGGGCCTTCGCCTCCGCCGCCGTAAATTCCGCCGCGCTGTAATAGTTGGGCACTGTCTCCTCCCCCTCAGGACTGTCCACGCTCCGCAGGTACGGCACATCGCCGCTCCACACATCCCCGGCCTCCGCCGTTTTCCCGGCGGAGGAGGAGTGGAACACCGCCAGAATGGGCTGGCCGTCATACAGCGCCGCCTGTCCGTCCGTGGCGGCCACCGCCTCCTCGATACGGCGCTCCCAACCGTCAAAGTCACCGCCCCACTTCTCCCGCGCCGCCGCCTCCGACAGCCACGCATTGCAGCAGGCCGGATCAGTACACACGTCCGCGTCGGGATGGGCCTCCTTCCGCCCCGCCGCCCGCTGGTAGTACACATAGGTGCGCTCCGCCGCCGCCTGCGCCTTCAGCGCCTCCTGCTCAAAGCTGGCGGGCATCTCGCCCCGCACCACGCCCCGCAGATACTCGTCCAGCGCCATGTTTTCCACCGTTTCTCCGTCCTTTACCGCCAGAAGCACCGCACTGTCCCGCTGTCCCTGGGCGGACTGCTCCTGCGGGCCGCCCTCCTGCGTCTCCGGCACACGCGCTTTTCCCGCCGCCAGATACGCGCCCCCGAACAGCAGCACCGTCAGCACCAGTGCCGCCGCTGCAGATCGCCGCATACCATCACCTCCCGCCCCAGTGTATGCCACGGCCTGTCCCGCGTATGCGCAAAAAAAAGAAGCGGGGCATCCGCCCCGCCCGCATCGCGCTTATTTCCGCCGCATCTCCGCAAAGAACTCCGCCAGCAGCGCCCGGCTCTCCCCTGCGCAGATACCGCCCACCAACTGGGGCCGGTGGGGGAACGCCTCCATGAACAGGTTCAGCACCCCGCCGCAGGCTCCCATGGCCTCATCCCGTGCGCCGTAGAACACCCTGGCCACCCGTGCGTTGATGATGGCTCCCGCGCACATGGGGCACGGCTCCAGCGTCACATACAGGTCGCAGTCCTCCAGCCGCCACGAGCCCAGGGCCGCGTTGGCCTCCGCCATGGCCTCCATCTCCGCGTGGGAGTACACGGCCTGCTTCTCCTCCCGCCGGTTCCGTCCCCGCCCGATGACCCGGCCATCGCGCACGATGACGCAGCCCACCGGTACCTCGCCGTGGGCCGCCGCCTCCCGCGCCAGTGCCAGCGCCTGCTCCATATAGTCTCTGTGCTCCATCTCTGTCCTTTCCGGGGGAATGGTGTCGCCCCTGATTAACACCGGTCATATTTGTCCAGACTATCCGTACACTGTACATGACGGGAGGAATCACCATGGCCAAACGATCCACCACCGACTCCGCGCTCCGCGACCTGAAGCAGGAGCTGCTCCGCACCAACGACGCCCTGAAGGACGCCTACATCCGCTTCAACTGCGTCTGCGACTCCGAGCTCATCGAAGCCAGCATCTACGAGATCAGCGCCCTGAAGGCCCGCTGCAATTACCTGCTGCGCCGCATCAAGGAGCTCAGCGGCGAGCCGGTGCCCTCCGCCGTGCCCCGCGCCCAGCCGGTGCGGGCCGCGGCCGCCGCCGCTGCGGCGGAGGAGCCTGCCGCACCCTGCGTCGCCGCCGACGCCATGAAAGGAGGGCCTGTATGTCGCTCGTAGAAAAATGCGCCCTGGGCCTTGTGCTGCTTTTCCTGCTGGTAGCCTGCCTGCGCCTGCTGCGCCAGCCGCTGAAGCTGGCGCTGCGGGTGCTGCTCAACAGCGCCCTGGGCTTCTGCGCCGTGTGGCTGCTGAACATGACCACCGCCGTCACCGGCATGTCCCTGGGTCTGAACATCTTCAACGCCGTGACCATCGGTGTGCTGGGCGTGCCGGGCCTGGGCCTGCTGCTCCTGCTGAAATGGGTGCTGGTGTAGCTCTACATATCAGAACCGCAGCTTCTCATTGATCCGCCGCATCCGCGCCGCATCGGGCTTGCAGACCCGCCGGTCAAATGTCAACAGTCCGTTGACCTCATCCTCCACATCGCTGACCTGGGTATAGACCGCCGCTGACAGTCCCCGGGTCTCGATGAGGGGGATGACTTCGTTTTCATACAGCTTTTCCACCGCATCCATCCAGCCGTCCGCGTCCCTGTACACCCGGTAGCCGAAGGACTTCTCCGCGGCACAGTGCCCCGCCAGCGGCAGGCTGTACCCGCCGAACTCCGTAAGGGCCAGCGCCCGCCGTCCGTCGTGCTTCATCCGCACCGGCTTGTAGTACACATGGTACGACCGCAGATCCCCCGCGCCCTGATCGTGCCAGCCGGAGGCGTGGTCGATGAGCCGGGTGGGATCCAGCTCCCGCACCTTCTCCGCCATCCGCGCCGCGTCGAACTGGCCCCAGCCCTCGTTGAACGGCACCCACAGGCACAGGCTCACGCAGTTGTACAGCCGCCCGACGGTGTCCTCCAGCTCCCGCTCGTACTGCCGCCGTCCCGCCTCCCCGGCCCGTCCGAACCGGCGGGAGGGCGCGTCCTTCAGCTGTACGCCGACAAACGGCAGCACCTGGGTATACAGCGGGTCAAAATTCTCAAACCCGGACACCATATCCTGCCATACCAGCATCCCCAGCCTGTCACAGTGGTAGTACCACCGCAGCGGCTCGATCTTGATGTGCTTGCGCAGCATATTGAAGCCCAGCCCCTTCATGGTGCGGATGTCGTAGATCATGGCCTCGTCCGAAGGCGGGGTGTACAGCCCGTCGGACCAGTACCCCTGATCCAACAGTCCCGTCTGGAAGTACGGCGCGTTGTTCAGGGCCAGCACCTGCCGTCCCTGATGCAGCATCACCGAGAATTTCCGCATGCCGCAATAGCTGCCGACCCGGTCCTCTCCCAGCTCGATATCCACATCGTATAAAAACGGGTCCTCCGGGGACCACGGGCGGAAGTGCTCCGCCGGGATGTCGGACGCGCCGTCGCCGTTGGCGTCGGCCTGTCCCTCCGCGATCACCGCGTTCCCGGCCCGCACCGTCACCCGTGCGCCCGCCGCCGCATCCGCCTCGATGTGCCAGTGCAGCCGCTTTCCGTCAAAGTCCGGCGTCAGCCGGACGCTTTTTACATAGTTCTCCGGCACGCTCTCCAGCCACACCGTCTGCCAGATGCCGCTGGTGGCCGTGTACCAGATGCCGCCCCGTTTGTACCGCTGCTTGCCCATGCCGTATACGCCGCCCTCCGCGTCGTCGGTAACGGCTACGGCCAGCCGGTTCTCGCCCCCGGTCAGCAGCGCCGTGATGTCCAGGCAGAACGGCAGATAGCCGCCCTCGTGGCAGCCTGCCTCCCGCCCGTTCACCAGCACCCGGCAGCACTGGTCTACCGCGCCGAAGTGCAGCAGCACCCTGTCCCGCCGGAACCCCTCCGGCAGGGTGAACGTCCGCTCGTACCACAGGGTCTCGCCGCTTCGCAGCTGGAAGCCGCAGCCGGACAGCAGGCTCTCCGGTGCAAAGGGCACCAGTATCTTCCCGGTATTGCGGCGGGTGTACTCGTCCCCGTCCTCCACCGCGTAGTCCCACAGGCCGTTGAGGCACAGATAGCTGCTGCGCACCAGCTGGGGACGGGGATATTCCGCCAGCGGGCACGCTCTGTCCAGCGTCTCGCCCCACGGCGTATAGAGCTGTTTCATACCGCCGCCCCCTTTCTCACCTGCCTGCGCAGGAAGTACACCGGCACCGCCAGCAGCATCAGCACCACCGCCGACGCCAAAAATATCTCCGCCGTGGGCACCTGCTTCACCACGCCCAGCTCCTCATAGGTCATGCCCGTGGCCCCGATGACGGCCACGCCGATATACGGCCCCGTCACCATGGGCAGCAGCACCTGAAACAGGATGCGGATGCCCTGGAACAGCCCGGCCTTGCCCTCCGGCGTATAGTCCCGGATCAGCCCGTTGCAGCAGGCGGAGACCACCATGCCGCCGCCCAGCATGACGATGCCGGCGCACAGCACGAACCACTGGCCCCGGGCGAAGTACATCAGCACCAGTCCCGCGACGCCCACGCCGGCGGCGGGCAGCAGGCACCGCAGCTTGCCCAACCGGTCGATAGGCCGCCCCATCAGCACCGACGCCGCCGAGCTGACGATCAGCACTCCCGCCAGCAGGAACGTGTAGTCCGTGATACCCAGGAACCGCTGGATGTAGATGATGAGGTACGGCATGTACACCTGCTGGCTCATGCAGTACACCCCCAGACATGCCAGCGCCAGATACAGCGCCGGGTGTCCCTTGACCACCGACGGCCGCAGGCCGTACAGGATGTTGGAAAAATACGTCCCCTGCCCCCGCTCCAGCGGCGGCTCCTTGATGAGGAAGCAGCCCAGCACGCCGCCCAGCAGCGTCAGGCCACCCACAATGTAAAAGAAGATGTTCCACTGGCCCCTCTGCGTCAGACCGTCCAGCGCGCCGAACACCACCAGCATGGCCACCAGCGGCATCACCGCCAGCACCGTCTCCACCCGGCCCCGGTTCTCCGGTACGGTGACATCCGTCACCCATGCGTTGAACGCCGCGTCGTTGGCGGTGGAGCCGAAAAACGTCATCACGCAGTCCAGTATCACCACCAGCACCGCCGTGGCGTGGGCCGCATGTGCCGCCGCTGTATCCCAGCTGACGACGGGCACATGCACCAGCCCGAAGGCCGCGATGCTGACGCCCCACAGCAGATAGCCCGCCACGATAAAGGCCTTCCGCCGCCCCAGTCTATCGCTGAGCGCCCCCATCACCAACGTGGTGACGGTGGCCGTCACGGCGCTCCACGCCACCATAGCCGCGATCATGGCCGGGTCGCCGGAGATGGTGTTGTACAGGAACACGTTGAAGTACATATTCTCGATGACCCAGGCAATCTGACCGAACAGGCCGAACACCAGCAGTGCCGCCCATGTCCGCCCGCCCAGGGCAAAGGGTCTTTTCATCATGTCACCGCTCCTCCTTCGTCAGGTCCCAGCCGTACAGCGGGTAGCGCTGCACCGCGCCGAACAGCTTCTTCTTCAGGTCGGGGTACCGCCCCTCCAGCCCGGCGATAAGCTCCTTCACCTCCTGCCGGCGGCTGTGTCCGTCCATGGGGCAGGTGTTCTTCACCACCGGCAGCCGGAGCTTCGCCGCCATACGCCGGATGTCCTCCTCTTTGCAGTACAGCAGGGGCCGAATCTGGGTGACGCCCGTCCTGTCCAGATACGTCACCGGCTGGAAGCAGCCGATGCGCCCCTCAAACAGCAGGTTCATCAAAAGCGTCTCCACCGCGTCATCGTAGTGGTGTCCCAGCGCGATCTTATGGATGCCCCGTTCCGTCAGAGCCGTGTGCAGGCTGCCCCGCCGCAGCTTGGCGCACAGGGAGCAGGGATTCTTCTCCTGCCGCTCCCGGAACACGATGTCGTATACCGGCACCGCGATGCGGATATAGGGCACGTCCAGCTCCTCGCAGTAGTCCGCCACCGGCTGGAAATTCATGTCCGGCATCCCCGTCTCCAGCGTGATGGCCTGCACCTGAAACGGCTTGGGGTAGAACGCCCGCAGCCGCGCCAGCGCCGTCAGCGTCAGCAGGCTGTCCTTGCCGCCGGACACGCCGACCGCCACCGTCTCCCCCGCCTCGATCATGTTGTAGTCCTCCACGCAGCGGCGGACAAGCCCCAATATATGCTGCATACGGTGTTCCTCCCCGTAAAAACGAATTTGCGTTTTGAGAAAACGAGAGAAAACAAGAGATAATCAAAGAAAACATCAGATGTTATTGCCGTAAATGAAATTGATGTTGACAATCCCGCCGCGCTATGCTATAAATATGCTTGCGCGTTCAGTGCGCTTTCTCTGTCCCGATTTTAGCAAGGGCACACGGAAATGTAAAGCATACATTATTATAAATTGGAGGAAGAAAACCATGTCCACTTTCATGGCAAACAAGGCCAACATCGAGCGCAAGTGGTACGTCGTTGACGCCGCCGGCAAGCCCCTGGGCAAGACCGCCGTCATCGTGGCCGACCTGCTGCGCGGTAAGGGCAAAGTCACCTATACCCCCCATGCCGACTGCGGCGACAACGTCATCGTCATCAACGCCGGCAAGGCCGTTCTGACCGGCAACAAGATGGAGCAGAAGTACTATCGCACCCACTCCGGCTGGGTGGGCGGTCTGAAGGAGACCAAGTACCGCATCCTGATGCAGGACAAGCCCGAGCTGGCCATGCGCGTGGCCGTCCGCGGCATGATGCCCCGCAACATCGTCACCAAGGACTCTCTGAAGCGTCTGCACATCTATGCCGGCGAGCAGCATGACCATGCCGCTCAGAAGCCCGAGCTGGTCAAGTAAGGAGGAAAAAGAGAATGTATCAGTCCAAGAACCCCTACAAGTACGGCACTGGCCGCCGCAAGTCCTCCGTGGCCCGCGTGCACCTGTTTGAGAACGGCACCGGCTCCATCACCATCAACGGCCGCGACATCGACGAGTACTTCGGTCTGGAGACTCTGAAGATGGTGGTCCGTCAGCCCCTGAACGCCACCAACACCCTGGGCAAGGTGGACATCGTTGCCACCGTCGAGGGCGGCGGCGTGTCCGGTCAGGCCGGCGCCCTGCGCCACGGCATCAGCCGCGCTCTGCTGCTGGTGAACCCCGAGTACCGCGCCATCCTGAAGAAGGCCGGCTTCCTGACCCGCGATCCTCGTATGAAGGAGCGCAAGAAGTACGGTCTGAAGGCCGCCCGCCGCGCACCTCAGTTCTCCAAGCGCTGAGTTTATACTTCGCTTTCCGCAAAGGCTCCTGCTTCGGCAGGGGCCTTTGTTTCTTTCGGAACTGAGGTGTCCTCGCGGCACAGCCGCTGCGGTCGGCGGCTAAAAACGTGCCCCCGGCACGTTTTCCTGCCCGCCCTCCCCTCACACACGCAAAAACGGCGCACGATCTGTGCGCCGTTTCTGCAAAATTGTAAGGAAGGTAATGTGTTGTCGTTATTGGGTCATCTGCTGAGATACTCCAGCGCGATGGCGGTCAGGCCGGTGACACCGTGCTTCATGACGTCCTCGTTGAACACGATCTTGCCGTTGTGGAGGGATACCAGCTCCTCGCCCCGTCCGGCGTCGATCATCATAAAGGCGGAGGGTGTGTTGGTCAGCTTGCCGAAAAAGCTGAAATCCTCGCTGCCGGAGAAGGGCTTCTCGATGAACTCGGTCCTGCCGCCGGCGGCGGTAACGGCCTTGTCCACCAGGTCGATCATCTCGCCATCGTTGTACTGCAGGGCGTAGCCCTCCTCCAGCCTCACCTCGATGTCGCAGTTGAAGGCGATACCGATGCCCTTGCAAATACGCTGCACCTCTTCGATGGCGGTATCCCGTGCCGCATCGCTGAAGCTGCGCAGCACCGCCACCATCTGCGCTTCACCGGCGGTGATGTTCACCGCGTCGCCGCCGGACATGGTACCCACCGTCAATACGGCGGAATCCATGGGGTCGATGCGGCGGGAGACCACCGTCTGCAAAACGGTGATGAGATACCCGGCACAGGCGATGGCGTCGTGGGCGGTGTGGGGTGCGGAGCCGTGGCCGCTCTTGCCGTGGACAGCGATGTGGAACAGGTCCACGGCACTGGTGAAATAGCCCTTGTACAGCTGCATCCGGCCCACGGTGTCGTTTTCGGAGGGGCAGACGTGCTGGCCGAAGATGGCGTCCACATGGGGATTCTCCATGACGCCCGCCTCCACCAGCTTCCGTGCGCCGCCGGGCATCAGATCCTCGCTGGGCTCAAAGATCAGCTTGACGGTGCCGGCGAACCGGTCACGGAAGTGGCACAGCGTCCTGGCCGCGCCCAGCAGCATGGTGGTATGCAGGTCGTGGCCGCAGGCGTGCATCTTGCCCTCGTACTCGCTGGCGAAGGGCACGCCGCTCTCCTCGTGGACGGGCAGGGCGTCGATGTCGGCGCGGAGCGCCACGCACTTGCCGGGGCCTTTCTTGCCGTGGATCAGCGCCACCACGGCGGTGGGCAGGGGCTGCTGGATCTCGTCCACGCCCATCTTCTCCAGCTCCGAGCGGATGAGGGCGGAGGTGCGTACCTCCTGCATGCCCGTCTCGGGGTGGGCGTGGATGTCGCGGCGGATAGCCACCAGCTCGTCAAAAATACTATCTATATAGGTGCGGATATCAGACATTTTTAGAGAACTCCTTTCCCATCAAAGCACGGAACTTACAGCCATGCGCTCATAACGCCGGCCACCAGCACGGAGGTGATGGACACGGTGACCATGCCGGCCACCAGCATTTTGGGCATGATCTCCGCATTGATGGCGGCCTTCTCCGCGGCGGTGGTGCCGGTGGACTCAGAGACCTCGTTGGAGATGATGACGGTGCCGGGGAAGCCGAACAGGCAGGAGCTGCCGATGGCCACGGACATCTGCCAGCTGTAGCCGAAGATCTTGCCCACCAGGATGGACACCACGGAGAAGGCGATGGTACCGATGACCACGCACACCAGCAGGGGGACGACCATGCTGCCCACCATCTCGGGGGTGGCGGAGGCCAGGTTGGTGAAGATGGACAGGGTGATGATGGGCATCACGATACCGGTGGCGTGGGCCTTGCCCAGCGCGTCCTCATCCAGGAAGCCCAGCTCCTTGCAGAGCACGCCGAAGATCAGGCACCACACCAGCTTGTTGACGGCGTCGTGGAACAGGCTGGACACCCACACGGACAGCAGGGCCACCAGAATGACCTTGGCAATAATGGCGTTGGGGGTGTTGTACTTGTCGGGCAGTGCGGGGATCAGCTTCTTCCGGCCCGCGGCGGCAGCCTGAGCGGCTCCGGCAGCGGTATCCACCGGCAGCTCACCGGCGTCGATCTTCGCCTTGATGCGCTTGGCCTCGCTCTTGAGGCACAGGGAGGCCACGGGGTAACCCACGAAGCCCTGGGCGCACATGACCAGTGTGGCGAACACCGCCAGATCAGGGAGGTTGGCCTTGTTGGCCATATCCTGCATGGTCAGCGTGGCCACCACGCCGCCGGACAGGATGGGCGCGCCCACCAGCGCGAAGCCCCGGTCAATGATGAGCTGGCCGATGAAGAACACGGCGGCGGAGATGGCGATGCACGCCACCGCCGAGATGATGACGGTGCGCCACTGGGCGCCGAAATCGCGGAGCCGGATAGTGGTGCCCAGGTGTACCAGCAGCATGGTCACCAGCAGGCCGGCCATGCTCAGCAGCGTGGAGTCGGCGAACATGGTGGTGGGGAAGATGCCTGCCCAGAAGCCGGCCAGGAACACCACGGATGCCACCAGCAGCATGGACACAATGGCTTTTGTTTTGGCGGAGATCATATCTCCGATGGCGAACACCACAAAGATGACCGCCGCAGCTAAGATCGCATTCATTTTGATTTTCTCCTTTTCCTTTTTCGTTTGTGATTTTCCATTTTTTGTAAGTTCTGCCAATAAAGAAAGCGGCCCCGTCTGAACGACGAAGCCGCTGATCGACTCTTGTGAGGAAGTCGGGTCGCGCATGTCATGTCAGCCGGTATCGGGAATCGCCGCAAAAATAGGCGTACCAAAAGAAGCCCCAGAAATAGGAGCTGTTACCGGCATAATAGGAGACGGCGGCATGGTTCTGTGCCATGTCGTTGTGGATCATATCCTGACGCATCATGTGACGGGCCATGTTTGTCTCCCTTCCGCCGGCACCGGGCCGACTTGTTTTTGATAGTGCTGATTTTAGAACTTTAAAACGCGAAAGTCAACTGGGAGCTGCCACAACATTTACCCAGTACATCGCTCTGCTTTTTGTCCATCCTGCACATAGACGCCCCGCCTTTCGTCCCGTATAATAAAATACAGCGCGGATAAGAGCCGCGTAAAAAGGAGAAGCGTATGATCGTCAAGCAGACCATCTGTATCTGTTGTCTGTCCGCCGTCTGTGCGGGCACGGTCTGCTGCGCCCAAAAGGGTCATACGCTTTCTGCCAGGTAACGCGGAGCTTTCCGCGATTATTCCGTATTCTTTGGAAACGGCGGGAGATGTGTGACGTCTCCCGCCGTTTTTATGTTGTCAGGAGGAGCAAAAGCATGACAAATACCACTGAGATCGCACGGGCCATGGCGTCCACCATGGAGCACGCGGCCATCCCCATGTACGGAAAGAAGCTGCGGCTGCCGGACCGCAGCGCCATCATCGCCCTCATCAAGGAACTGCGGCGGCTGTTCTTCCCCGCCTATTTCGGGGACCCGCAGCTGATGGCTCTGCCGCCGGAGAACTACGCCGCCCTGCTGCTGGAGCGCATCGAGACGGCGCTGACCGCCCAGATCGCCCTGGCGCTGCCGGAGGAGGAGACGGAGCGGGCGTCCCAGATCGCCCGGGCTATCGTGGCGGAGCTGCCCCGCATCCAGCAGGTGCTGCTGACGGACATCGAGGCCACCTTCGACGGCGACCCCGCCGCCGCCAACAAGGAGGAGATCATCTTCGCCTACCCCGGCCTGTTCGCCATCTTCGTCTACCGCATCGCCCACGAGCTGTATCTGCGGCAGGTGCCCATGATCCCCCGGATGATGACGGAGTACGCCCACAGCCGCACCGGCATCGACATCCATCCCGGCGCCCAGATCGGGCCGTGGTTTTTCATCGACCACGGCACCGGCATCGTTATCGGTGAGACTACGGTCATCGGCAGCCACGTCAAGCTGTATCAGGGCGTGACGCTGGGTGCCCTGTCCCCCCGGGCCGGCCACGCCAGCCTGCCGGGCAAGCGGCACCCCACCGTGTGTGACTATGTGACCATCTACTCCGGCGCGTCCATTCTGGGCGGCAAGACCGTCATCGGCGAGCACTCCGTGGTGGGGGGCAACGCCTTCCTCACCGGCTCCGTGGCTGACAACACCCGCGTGGTCATCACCGCGCCGGAGACAGTGTTCAAGAACGCCTGAGCGTCTGTCCGCGCCCGCATATTTATTCGTTTTCCAGCGGGTTTTGCCGCATAAATAATTTCATGCTGCATTCCTCCATGAAGCAGATCTGCTGCATGATGCAGTTCATGATGAAGCGACCGGCGGGTGCCGTCCTGTTTTAAGGACGGCACCCGCCTTCTTTCTGTGAGATGCGGCAAATCCGGGCGCAAATTTTTGTGCAGTTCGCGGAGGGCGGACGGCAGGAAAATATATTATAATGTTCACAATACGAAACAAGGAGGCGTCTGACATGGAACGCATCAGCAAGGAAAATTACTATCTGGACATCGCCGAAACGGTGCTGGAGCGGGCCACCTGTCTGCGCAGGGTCTACGGCGCCATCATCGTCAAGAACGACGAGATCATCTCCACCGGCTACAACGGCGCACCCCGGGGACGGCAGAACTGCGTGGACATGGGCTTCTGCACCCGGGAAGCCATGCAGGTGCCCCGTGGTCAGCGGTACGAGCTGTGCCGCAGCGTCCACGCCGAGGCCAACGCCATCATCTCCGCCAGCCGGCGGGACATGGTGGGCAGCACCCTGTATCTGGTGGGGCGGGACGCCCAGACCGGCGCGCTGCTGGGGGACGCCACCAGCTGCGCCATGTGCCGCCGTCAGGTCATCAACGCCGGCATCAGCCGGGTCATCATCCGCCGGACAGAGACGGAGTTCCAGATCGTGGACGTCAATGACTGGGTGCACCAGGAGGACGACGTGCCCGCACTGTAAAACCTCCGGCGGACAGCGGAAAAGGGGAATATCCGGTCTGTCAAAAACGTTGGCGGGCCTGATAAAATAACAATTGAACAAAGGAGAATGTGTGATGTTGAACGACTCCAAGATCGCCGCCTACACGGCGATCCTGCAGGAAGAGCTCCTGCTGGCCACAGGGTGTACAGAGCCCATCGCCGTCGCGTACTGTGCCGCAAAACTGCGCGAGGTGTTGGGCGGAAAACCGGAAAAGGTGCTGGCCGAGGTCAGCGGAAACATCCTGAAGAACGTGAAGTCCGTGGTGGTCCCCAACACAGCGGGACGCCGGGGCATCGACGCCGCCATCGCCGTGGGCATAGTGGCCGGCGACGCCGACGCGGAGCTTCAGGTCATCGCCAACGTGACGGAGGAGGACACGGCGGCTATCCAGGGCTATCTGGACAGCACGTCCATCCGGGTCACCTGTCCCGAGACGCCCTGCATGCTGGATATCAAGCTGACGGGCTGGCTGGGAGAGCACCACGCCTGCGTCCGGGTGGCCAATAACCACACGAACATCATCTACATTGAAAAGGACGGCCATGTCCTGAAGGCGTTGCCGGTGACCGGCAACGCCGAGGATCATCTGCAGGACAAGTCCGTGCTGAGCGTCAGAGACATCATCACATTCGCTGAAACTGTACCCATAGAAGCCATCCTGCCCACGGTGGGACGGCAGATCGAAAAGAACACCGCCATCGCCGCCGAGGGCCTGCGGAACAGCTGGGGCGCCAACATCGGCTCCACCCTGCTGCAAAGCTCCCAGGACTGGGAGACGCAGGCCAGGGCCTGGGCCGCCGCCGGCTCCGACGCCCGGATGAACGGCTGTGAGATGCCGGTGGTCATCGTGTCCGGCTCCGGCAACCAGGGCATCACCGCCTCCGTGCCCGTGTGGAAATACGGCAGGCTCATGGGAGCGGATGACGAGAGGATCCTGCGGGCCGTGTGCCTCAGCGACCTTATCACCATCCACCAGAAAACCGGCATCGGACGGCTCAGTGCCTACTGCGGCGCGGTGTCCGCCGGTGTGGGCGCCGGCTGCGGTATCGCGTGGCTGCGGGGCGCGGACTATGAGGGCATCAGCCACACGCTGGAAAACGCGGTGGCCATGATCTCCGGCTGCATCTGCGACGGCGCCAAGGCCAGCTGCGCCAGCAAGATCGCCATGGGCGTGGGCTGCGGCCTGCTGGGCTACGACATGTACCGCAACGGCGACAACTTCCGGCCCGGCGACGGCATTCTGGGCACCGACGTGGAGGACACCGTCCGCCATGTGGGCGTGCTGGCCGCACAGGGTATGCGGGAGACGGACCGGGTGATCCTGCGGATCATGACGGAATGAACGAGGACAGCAGAAAAGAACCACCTGCGGGTGGTTCTTTTTTTGCGCTCCTCCGCGCCTCCTGCGCGGGGGCGGTTTTGCCCGCGGCGGCAAAATTATTTCTTTTTTGCCTCCGGCGGCCCCATTTCTTTCAGCAGCGAAAGAAATGGGGGAAAGAACGCCGCCAAAAACCCATGGTTTTTGGATTTCCTTCCGCCGATTGCCGGTGCGTTCTGGTTCGTCCGAAATGTTGAACTGACGTATTTCTCTGAGCGCTGCCGCTTTTGCTCTGAAATGCGCCGGTGCGCAGTTCTATATTTTGTATTTTCAGCGGCAGCGGGGATAGAAGCAGGTCAATTCCACATTTCGGGCGATCTACACTTTGCCGCGCCCGTGTGGGACGCACAGACGCGAGAAATATTGTGCGGGGCGCGGGCGGATTTTCAAACCGCAGGTTTGAACGGCGTTTTTGCCCACTTTTGCCGCTGTTGGCAAAAGTGGGTCGCGCCGGAGAGCGAAATGCCCAAAACGAGGCCGCCGGAGGCAAACACACGAGAAGCGGCTGGTGAAAAAACTGTCCAAAAAGTTTAAACATCTAATGTAATAGTCTATACCTTCCGTAATGTGCGGCGCTATAATGACTGTGCAATAAAGCTATATCTATTCTGGGGTGATTTCATGACATTGACATGCGAAACCTGTACCCACTTCCGCGCTCATTACGTGCGGCGCGGAAGAAACTGGTACTTAAAAACCTCCTGCGGACACTGCGTCTATCCCCGTCTGAAACACCGCAAAGCTGATACGCCTGCCTGTTCCCATTTCAGGGAAAAAGCAGATAGCCACACTGAAGAAAAGCGATAGAACAACAAGCCCCTATATTTCAGAGCAAAAGCGGCAGCGCTCAGAGAAATACGTCGATTCAACATTTCGTGGTTTCCGCCTTGCCGCGCCCGTGTGGGACGCACAGACGCGAGAAATATTGTGCGGTGCGCGGGCGGATTTTCAAACCGCAGGTTTGAACGGCGTTTTTGCCCACTTTTGCCGCTGTTGGCAAAAGTGGGTCGCGCCGGAGAGCGAAACATCCCTTACCGCTGCTGAAAGAAATGGGGCCGCCGGCGGCACGAGAACGAGGCGGGCGGGGCAGAACCCCGCCCCGACGGGGAGCAGGGTGACCGGGCGGGACGCAGAAGACGCCATGAGATAGGCGCCAGGTGGGAAATTCCTGCTTTTTCCGCTTTTTTCGCGGTTGGAAACGTTCCCGTCCTCCGGTGCGGAGTTTGCAAGAAAATGGCGATCTTTAACATACATGTCAAGTATGTTAACAACATCTGAATTTCCGTTTGATTTTATTAGCACCAAATTTATGAAGATGGTGTTACCATAGGAGCATCTTTTTTCGACAGTCCGGATGTCGAAAGGAAATGACTGTAAAGGAGTGTGTTTTTGTGGCATCATTCATCATCGGTCTTGTCATCCTGATCGGAGGCGCAGCCCTGTACGGACGCTTCTGCGAAAAAGTTTTCGGGCCGGATGACCGGAAGACCCCCGCGTACACCAAAGAAGACGGCGTTGACTTCGTCCCCATGAAGGGTTGGAAGAACAGCCTGATCAACCTGCTGAACATCGCCGGCACCGGCCCCATCATCGGGCCGATCCAGGGCATCCTGTTCGGGCCCATCGCGTTCATCACCATCCCCATCGGCAACATTATCGGCGGCGCCATGCACGATTATTTCTCCGGCATGATCTGCCTGCGCGACGGCGGCACCCAGATGCCGGAGATGATCCGGCGCTATTCCACCAAGGGCATCTACAAGTTCTACAACGTGTTCGTATGCGTGATGCTGCTGCTGGTGGGCGCTGTGTTCATCTACACTCCCGGCGATATCGCCGCGACCCAGGTGTTCAACCTGAGCGGCAAGGCCAATGATCCCACCACCTGGATCATCTACGGCGTCATCTTCCTGTACTACCTGATCGCCACCGTGTTCCCCATCGACGCCATCATCGGCAAGATCTACCCCATCTTCGGCGGCATCCTGCTGTTCTCCGCCGTGGGCGTGTTCATCGGCATCTTCGCCAAGGGTATGCCCCTGCTGAACATCTGGGACGACTGGTCCGCTCCCGTGCTGGCGCTGGGCGACGGCACCTTCACCTATGCTTCCTATTTTGAGAACGGACACTTCCTGCCCATCTTCTTCGTGACGGTGGCCTGCGGCATCCTGTCCGGCTTCCACTCCACCCAGACCGCCATCATCTCCCGCACCATGAAGAGCGAGCGTCAGGGCCGCAACACCTTCTACAACATGATGGTGCTGGAAGGCTTCATCGCCATGGTCTGGGCTGCCGGCGCTATGGGCGTGTACAACCTGGCTCTGCAGGAGCCCAACGCCACTCTGGCCACCGGCACTGTGGGCGTGGTGTGCAAGTACCTGCTGGGTCATGTGGGCGGCATCATCGCCCTGGTCGGCGTTATCGTGCTGCCCATTACCTCCGGCGATACAGCGCTGCGCGCCCTGCGTCTGAGCCTGTCTGAGACGCTGCACATCGACCAGTCCACCAACGGCAAGCGCATCAAGCTGGCGCTGCCCATCTTTGCGCTGGTCATCGCCATCCTGGTGTTCGCCAAGACCAACAGCAACGGCTTCATGATCCTGTGGCGCTACTTCGCGTGGGCCAACCAGACGCTGTCCCTGTTCGCCTTCCTGAGCATCACCGCGTGGATGTTCGAGAACGGCAAGGGCAAGTGGGCCTGGATGCCCATGATCCCCGGCGGCTTCTACACCTTCATCTGCATCACCTACATCGCCAATGCGCACATCGGCTTCAACATTCCCTGGACGCCGGCCTACATCATCGGTGTGGCCTGCGCGGTGGCTTATGTTGTCGCCTGCTGCGTGTATGGCAAGAAGCGCGCTGCCAAGCTGGCGCTGAAGTAAGACTTTCCCAAGGTATTTCCGGATAAAGAGCAGCCCCGTCCATCGGACGGGGCTGCTTTTACGCTTCCTATGAGAACAGGCGGGTGAGGCGGGTCATGGGGATCTGGTCGGTATCGTAGCCGTAGGTCTTGCCGCCGGGGAACGTGCAGCGGAAGAAGGGGCCGTCCGTCCAGTCGTTGGCGGGGTTTTTCAGCGGCACCTGCCAGATGTCCAGCGTGGTGCCGTCGCCGTAGTCGATGGTGATGAGCGGCGGGTCGGCGGGAGCCTCCCCGGTGCGGCCGGCGCCGGCCATATTGATGAGGCGCAGCAGATCGCTGAGGTCGTCGGCATCGGCGGAGACAGCGGCGCCGTCCACGGTGACGGTGAAGGCTCCGGTGCTGCGGGCGTGGCGGGTGGCGTCGGTGAGGGCGGAGAAGCAGGCGCGGTACTGGAGCTGGTAGCGGCAGGCCCAGACGCCCAGCGCGATCACCGCCGCGAATACCGCCGCCGCGATGAGCAGGGGCCTGCGGAGGGTCTTTTCCTTTTTGCGGCCGGCGCCGCCGCGGTCCACGGCATCGTACAGTCCCATAAGCGTACCTCCTTTTGTTGTTGGGTACAGTATAGCAGGTGCGGCGGGAGAAAGTCCAGCAACCTCAGGTTGTCAGGGGGCGGTCTTTGCGGAAAATGTGTGCAACCTCAGGTTGTCAAGGCAAAAAACTCCTATGCGTTTGCACAAAAAATAAGACCTGCCCGTCGGGCAGGTCTTATCGTTTCCCAATTACTCGGTCACGAAGGGCAGCAGAGCGATCTGACGGGCGCGCTTGATGGCCTCGGTCAGCTGACGCTGATGCATGGCGCAGGTGCCGGTGGTGCGGCGGGGCAGGATCTTGGAGCGCTCGGAGATGAAGCGGCGCAGCTTGGCAGCGTCCTTGTAATCAATGCACTCGCACTTGTCCACGCAGAACTGGCAAACCTTCTTGCGGCGCTTGCCGGCGCCGCGGGCGGGTCTATTTTCGCGTTCCATAGCCATGGAAGTATCCTCCTTTATAAAGTGTCATGTGCCGGGGCACATCAGAACGGCAGGTCGCCGTCCTCCTCATCGATCTCGGCAAAACCGGAGGAACCGCCGCCCACAGGGGCGCTGTATCCGCCGGCGGGCGCGGTGTAGGCCGGTGCGGAATAGCCGCCCATGTCGCCTGCGTTGTCGCGCTTGGAATCGCCGAAATAGATGTTGTCGGCAACTACCTCCGCGCTGCGGCGGTTGTTGCCGTCCTTGTCAGTCCAGGGGCGGATCTGGAGCCGGCCCTCCACAATGGCCATGCGGCCCTTGGTGAAGTACTTGGCGGCAAACTCGGCGGTGGAGCGCCAGGCGACCACGTCGATGAAATCCGTCTCCTT
>CAKTPQ010000014.1 GCA_934591745.1 uncultured Oscillospiraceae bacterium | reverse complement strand
CCGGTCAGGGCGTTGAAGCCCGGCTCGAACCGGATGTCCGCCTCCTCGATGATGGCGATATTCTCAATATGGAGCACTTCCAGCATGGCACTGCCCTCCTTCCGCTCCTCAGCGGAGCATCTGTCTGACCTGTTCGCAGAAATCCACGGCGCGGACGTTGTCGTGGAACACCAGCAGAATGGTGTCGTCACCGGCCAGCGTGCCCACGATGTCTGTGTCCGCCATATTGTCCAGCGCAAAGGCCGCGCCCTGCGCCATGCCCTCGATGGTCTTGAGCACCACCAGATTCTGGGCCGTCTCCACCGACAGCACGCACTCACGGAAGATGGTGCGCAGCTTTTCGGCAAAGTTCAGCTTCGTCTTCTGCACCGACACGGCGTAGCGGTAGCGGCCCTGGCCGGTGGGCTCCTTCACCAGATGAAGCTGCTTGATGTCACGGGACACGGTGGCCTGGGTGCATTTCACGCCCCGCTCCGCCAGCAGGCGCAGCAGCTGCTCCTGCGTCTCCACGGCTTCCTGCTCGATGATCTCAAGCAGAATGGTCTGACGGTCATTTTTCATGCTTGGCTGCCTCCATTCCCATTTTTGAATCCAGTATCTCGCAGAAGCTCTTCTTGGAGAGCCGCACCAGCTTTGTGGTGAATTTGGACTGCCGCACCCGCACCTTGTCCTCATTTTTCAGGGAAAAGGCCTTGCCGCCGTCCACGGAGAGGTAGACGAACTTGCGATTAGCGTCCGCCGCCTCGATGGTGATGGTATGGTCCGGGGAGAGTACATAGCTGCTGGCCCGGGTAGAGTGGGGGCAGATGGGCGTCAGCAGCAGGTTCCGGGCCGTTGGCTCCACGATGGGACCGCCGGCGGCCATGGAGTAACCGGTGGAGCCGGTGGGCGTGGAGACGATGCCGCCGTCGCCGGTGATCTTCGTCAGACGCCCCTCCTCCGTGGCCACGTCCAGACGCACCACACGGGCCACAGAGCCTTTGGATACCACCGCGTCGTTGAGGGCGATGTTGCTGTACACCGGTTTTCCCTCCCGCAGCACGGTCACATCCAGCATCATTCGGGATTCCACGGAGAAATCCCAGTTTTTCAGATCGTTGAGCCGTTCCAGTTCGTTGGGCTCCAGCTCCGACATGAAGCCGAGACTGCCCAGGTTGATGCCCAGTACCGGCACGCTGTGCAGCGCCACGGTACGGGCCAGATGCAGGATGGTGCCGTCGCCGCCGAAAGCAATAAGCAGGTCGGCATGCTTGATCTCCTGCTGCAGCTGGCGGATGGGCACGCCCAGCTGGTCGCCGTAGCCCTCCCGGTTAAAGGGCAGGCACACCACGGTCTCAAAGCCGATATGCTCCAGGATCTCCCGGGAGCGCTTGGCCACCGTCAGTTCATCGTCCCGATAGGGGTTCGGGCAGAGGATCACTCGTTTCATTCGTTGTCCCTTCTCTCTTTCAGCTCCTCGTGGGAGGCATCCACCAGCGCGGCAAGGTCTGGGATGCAGTCCTGTTCCCCGCTTTTTCGGAGATAACCCAGATATTCAATATTTCCCTCCGGTCCGCGAATGGGAGAATATGTGATGCCAAGCACTGTAAAGTGATTATCCTTTGCATGCGTCAGGAAGTTTTCCAGCACCTCCAGATGCACCTTCGGGTCACGGACGACACCCTTCTTCCCCACCTTTTCACGGCCGGCCTCGAACTGGGGCTTAATAAGGCAGGCAATCTCGCCGCCCTGCCGCAGCAGGCCGTACAGCGCCGGGAAGATCAGCTTCAGGGAGATAAAGGACACGTCAATGGACGCAAAATCCAGCGTATCCGGCACCTGCTCGTGATCCAGATACCGGGCGTTGGTGCGCTCCAGACACACCACACGCGGGTCGCTGCGCAGCTTCCAGTCCAACTGGCCGTAGCCCACATCCACGGCGTAGACTTTGGCCGCGCCGTTTTGCAGCATGCAGTCGGTAAAGCCGCCGGTGGATGCGCCGATGTCGGCGCAGATCTTGCCCTCCAGCGTGATGGGAAAGGTCTTCATGGCCTTTTCCAGCTTCAGGCCGCCGCGGCTGACATAGGGCAATGCATGACCCCGCACCTCGATGGGCGCGTCCTCCGCCACCGCCGTACCGGGCTTGTCCACCCGCTGACCGCTGACAAACACCAGCCCCGCCATAATATTGGCCTGGGCCTTCTGGCGGCTGTCCAAAAGGCCGCGCTCCACCAGAAGCACGTCCAGTCTTACTTTCTTGCTCATGCCAGCACCTCCCTGACGGCGGCGGACACACCATCGGCGTCCAGCCCCAGCGCACGGTACAGTTGTTCCACGCTGCCCTGTGCGGGCAATATCTCGCCCGCATTCAGCAGCCGCAGCTTTTCCGGTGCCGCGCCACGCTCCAGCAGGGCGGCGGCCAGCCGCTGCCCCACGCAGCACTGCCGCAGCTGATCCTCCAGCACCACAAGGCGCCTTGCGCCGTCCAGTGCGGCGCATACCGTATCCATATCCAGCGGTGCCGCACAGTTCAGCTTTACCACCCGCGCCGCAATATGCTCCTTTGCCAGCTGCTCCGCCGCTGCCAGCGCCTGATCCACCAGCACGCCGTAGGTGACGATGCAGACATCCGCGCCCGGGCGCAGCACCGATACCGGCGCGTCGCCGCAGTCATCGCGATAAGTGCCCTCGCCGTCACGGGGATAGCGGACGGCCACAGGGCCGGTACACTCATACAGCGCCGTGCGCAGCATATGCCGCAGCTCTGCGAAGCTGGCGGGGCACAGCACTGTCATGCCGGGGATCTGGGACAGGTAATCCATGCAGCCGTGGTGGGTCTCTCCGTCGGCGCCCACCAGGCCGGTGCGGTCCACGGCCAGCACGACATGCAGGCCGTCCAGCGACACATCCTGCATCAGCATGTCGTAGCCCCGCTGGAGGAAGCTGTCGTATACCGCGAAAACGGGCAGCATACCCTGCTTGGCCATGCCAGCCGCCATGGCCACGGCGTGGCCCTCGGCGATGCCCACATCGAAAAATCTCTCCGGATGCGCCGCGGCAAACCCCGACAGTCCTGTGCCGTCCTTCATGGCCGCCGTGATGGCGCAGATGCGCCCATCGGAGGCAGCCAGCGCCGTCAGCTCCTCCCCGAACACAGAGGAGAAGGACGGGGACGCCGGCGCGGACGCGCCGGTGGCCGGGTCAAAGGGCGGTACGCCGTGGAACCGTTCCGGCTCCCGCTCGGCGGGGGCATAGCCCTTGCCCTTCACCGTATGCACATGCAGCAGCACCGGGCAGTTCTGCTCCCTGGCCGCTCGCAGCATGTCTGTCAGACTCCGCACATCGTGGCCATCCACCGGCCCCATGTAGGTGAAGCCCATGTCCTCGAACACGGTACTCACCGGCAGCAGCGACTTTTTCAGCGCCGTTTTCACATCGTGGCTCAGCTCGTACAGTTTGCGGCCGGCCTTGCTGCCGTCCAGCGCCTGCCGGTATTTCTTCTTGAATTCGTAGTAGCCCGGCTTCGTCCGCATACGGGCCAGATGGCGGGACATGCCGCCCACATTGGCGCCGATGGACATGCCGTTGTCGTTGAGGATCACGATCAGCGGCTCGCCGGAGGCGCCCGCGTCGTTGAGGCCCTCATAGCTCAGGCCGCCGCCCAGCGCACCGTCGCCGATAAGAGCCAGCACATGGTAGGGCTGTTTTTGCAGCGTCCGTGCCCGTGCCATACCCAGCGCCACGGACACGGAATTGGAGGCGTGGCCCGCCACAAAGGCGTCATGCACGCTTTCATAGGGCTTGGGGAAGCCGGACAGGCCCCCGAACTGACGCAGGGTGGAAAACAGCTCCTGCCGACCGGTCAGTGCCTTATGGACATAGCACTGGTGCCCCACGTCAAAAACCAGACGGTCCACGGACGTATCAAAAACGCGGTGGATGGCTACCGTCAGCTCCACCGCTCCCAGATTGGAGGCGAGATGTCCGCCAGTGCGGGACACCTGCTCCACCAGAAACTGCCGCAGCTCCCGGCACAGCAGCTCCGTCTGTTTCCCGGTCAGATGCTTCACATCCGCCGGAGAATGTATCGTTTCCAAGATCAACGTGTATACGCCCCTTTTTTCAGCGATAGAGATGCAGCGCGTTCATGATGCGCGCCACGCGGTACACCACCTTGGTGCAGTCGTTGATGGCCACAGATTTGCCCAGCGCCTTGCCGCCGATGGTGATGCCGGAGATCAGCGCCGTTACGCCGATGGAGATCAGGACGGACGTGGTGCTGAAGTCCCGCTGGAGCTGCACCACGATCACCGCCGCCGTGGAGCCGGAGACAATGCCGCAGATGTCGCCCACCACATCGTTGCACACGGAGCTGACCTGATTGGCATTCTGCAGAAGGCGGATGGCCTCCCGCCCGCCCTTCTCCTTGTGGGCGGCCATGGAGTGGAACGGCTTGGGGTCCGCCGCCGTCACCGCCACGCCGATCATGTCGAACACGATGCCAAGGCCGATGAACACCGCCAGCACCGCCACGGCCACCGCGTAGCCGGCCCCCTCCAGCGCCGTGGAGGAAAAAAAGCTCAGCACGGCGCTGAGCGCCACCGCCAGCAGAAAGACCCGCAGCGGCCAGCTCCCCTGTTTCTTTTTCTTCTTTTTATCCTTGTCTGCCAAGTGACGAACCTCACTTAATCATATAGTCATGCTGAACAGGGCAGCTCCGGGAGTAAATCTTGCGGCTTAGGTACGGGTTGGATTTCCCCGCGGCACACCTCTCGTCGCCGATGAAGGCGGTTTCCCCTTCGGTGCCGTGTCACGGTGTCGCCCGCCGTGATACCCGACTGCCACTTAGTCCGCACTGCAATCCCCCCGGCGCCCCGTCAGGACAGCCTAGGTGATTTCCACCGCAGTCAAACCATCTCTTATCCTCTTTTGCAAACAGGGTTTCAGGGAAATAGCGCTGCGTCCCTGGCCGGGGACATGACGCGTTGACTCTCCCATCCACCCTGCCCACGCAAGGCAGGCTACTCTGCACACAGCGTTCACGGCACAAGGCCGGGTAGCACCGCGATGCAGGTTCGCAATCTGCTTCGTACACAGGTCGCTGACCACAAAGGGAGTACGCCTGTGCACAACAGCAGGTCTCCACGACCGCAGGGTCGGGTCCTCCATGCCATTGGAGGGCGCCCTACGGCCGCAGGCGCGGTAATTGCCGCGCCTCCCTTCCAGCACCCACCCCAAACTGGGCGTAAGAAGCAAGCACCAGAGGTTTCACAGTTGTGCCCTTTAAGGGATTTTTAGGCCCCTCTTCAGAAGACGGCAGATCTGACTAGGATACTGCGCCACTGTTCAGCAATATAGTATATTATCATACTTCCCGGCGATTTACAACCGTTTTATGCAAGATATTCTGTATAATTCCCGTTCTATGCACAATCGAAACAGGTGGACTTCCCGCCGCACGTGTGGTACAATGGCTCTGGATAAGAGAAAGGAGCTGCTTATGAACGACAAGCGCAAGTACCTTTTCTGGCTGATCCCCGCCGTACTGGTGCTGCTGGCCGTCCTGTTTTTCCTCTATCCCCGGCGGGTGGACGTGGTCCTGCATATGCCGGAGTCGTCGGCGGGTATCCGCGAGGTCTATTTCCAGAGGATCGAACCCGGTCATGAGACGCTGGAGTATTTCTGTCAGGACTACACCCTGACGGCGGGGCGGGAGCCGGAGCTGCTGCAGGAGGTCTGCGACTGGCTGTACGCCGCGCGGCTCAACCGTCCCATGCCCGGCAGCGGCGTGCTGCACGATCCCGGCGTCATGTATACCCTGCACGCTCAGCCGGCGGACAACACCGTGGCTGCCACCATTCAGATCCTGGAGGATGGCCGGGCCGTGGTGAACGGCGTGCTCTACCGCCTGCGCCAGAAGGATATGGCAGCGCTGAACGCCATCTACCAGCATCTGAACACCATTTACGACTGAGGGATACCCCAAAAGTGCCTGTCGGCTTGGCCGACAGGCACTTTTTTGCGTCCGCGCACATACAATGACCCTGTAAGATCATGGTAAGGAGGTCTGTCATGAACGAACAGGACATGATGCAGAAGCTGAAAAGCGACCCCCGTGCGCTGAAGTCCGTCATGCAGTCGGCGGACGGGCGGACGCTGCTGGGGATGCTCTCCGGCGGCGACAGCGCCGCCCTGGGACGCGCCGCCCAGCAGGCCGCCGCCGGTGACACATCGGCGCTGTCCGCCATGCTGCAGCAGGTGCTGTCCACACCGGACGGCGCGGCGCTGGTGCAGCGGCTGGAGGATTCCCTGCGCCGGTAAAGAGAGGAGGGACGCGGCATGGCCGAGTTGGATGAAAAACTGAATGCGCTGCTGTCGGACCCCAACAGCATGGCCCAGATCATGCAGATGGCCCAGCAGCTCTCGGCCACCATGGGCGGCAGCCAGGACGCCGCGCCGCCGACACAGCAGCCGCCAGCGCCGCCATCCGCACCGCCCGCAGCGCTGCCGCAGCCGCCGCTGGGCGGGCTTGATCCGCAGGTGCTGGCACGGTTTCTGCCGCTTTTGCAGGAGTACAGCCGCTCCAACAGCCAGACCATGCAGCTGCTGTACGCCCTGCGGCCTTTTCTCAAAGAAAGCAAACAGGACAAAGTGGAGCGGGCGGCGCGACTGGCCCGGCTCATCCATCTGGGCAAAAAATTTCTGACGGACTGGGGTGACGGCCATGTATAACCGCTATATCCGGGGCGACGGTGGTACCTATACCCGTGTCAGCGCGGAGGACACGCCGCTGCCGCTGCCCAACACCCTGCGTCCGCCCGCATCTCCTCCGCCGACTCCTCCGCCTGGGAGCGCGGCGTCCGAGGGACGGCCTCCCCACGGTCCGCCGCCCCCGCCGCAGCCGGCTCCGGAGCGGGGCATCCTCAACGGGCTGCTGGAGAAACTGCACCTGTCCGACCTGGACGCTGGGGACATCCTTCTGCTGCTTTTGCTGTTCTTTCTCTTCCGGCAGGAAGCCGACGAGGAGCTGCTCATTGCCATTGGTCTGCTGCTCATTCTATGATTGGCAGATATTGTATTTGCAAAAGAGTTACAAATCGGTTACAATGGCGGTGTCCTTGCAAGGGAAATACACATAGGAGGTACAGCAATGTTCTGCAATTTCGACTGCGCTTCCCTGCTGAAGCTGCTGTGCGGTTTCTTCGGCAAGTGCTGACGTACATACGCACATAAAAATATCCCCCGACCAGTGGTCGGGGGATATTTTGCGTGTAAAAGAGATTTACTTTACAGCTTCCTCCACCGCAACGGCCACGGCGACGGTAGCGCCCACCATGGGGTTGTTGCCCATACCCAGGAAGCCCATCATCTCCACATGGGCGGGGACGGAGCTGGAGCCGGCGAACTGGGCATCGGAGTGCATACGGCCCATGGTGTCGGTCATGCCGTAGCTGGCGGGACCGGCAGCCATGTTGTCGGGATGCAGCGTGCGGCCGGTGCCGCCGCCGGAGGCCACAGAGAAGTACTTCTTGCCCTGCTCGATGCACTCCTTCTTATAGGTGCCGGCCACGGGATGCTGGAAACGGGTGGGGTTGGTGGAGTTACCGGTGATGGACACGTCCACGCCCTCGTGGTGCATAATAGCCACGCCCTCGCGGACGTCATCCGCGCCGTAGCAGCGGACATCGGCCCGCTCCGTCTCGGAGTAACGGATCTCACGGACGATGTTGAGCTTGCCGGTGTAGTAGTCGAACTGGGTCTGCACATAGGTGAAGCCGTTGATGCGGCTGATGATCTGGGCGGCATCCTTGCCAAGACCGTTCAGGATCACGCGCAGAGGCTCCTTGCGGGCCTTGTTGGCGTTCTTCACGATGCCGATGGCACCCTCAGCGGCGGCAAAGGACTCGTGGCCAGCCAGGAACGCGAAGCACTTGGATTCGTCGCTCAGCAGCATGGCGCCCAGATTGCCGTGGCCCAAACCTACCTTGCGGTCCTCGGCCACAGAGCCGTCGATGCAGAAGGACTGGAGGCCCACGCCGATCATCTTGGCGGCCTCGGCAGCGGTCTTGACGCCGGACTTGATGGCGATAGCGGCGCCCACGGTGTAAGCCCAGCAGGCGTTTTCAAAGCAGATAGGCTGGATGCTCTTGACGATCTCGTAGGGGTCGAAGCCCTTCGCCTTGCAGATGTCGCGGCACTCCTCCACGGAGCTGATGCCGTACTGGGCGAGGACGCCGTTGATCTTGTCGATCCTTCTCTCGTAACTTTCAAACAGAGCCATTTTTTCTCGTCCTCCCTTCTTACTCGTGACGCGGGTCGATATACTTCGCCGCGTTGTCCCACTGACCATAGTGGCCGGTAGCCTTCTTCATGGCCTCGTTGGCGTCGTCGCCCTTCTTGATGAAGTCCATCATCTTGCCAAGGCTGATGAACTCGTAGCCCACGATCTCATCGTCCTTGTTCAGGGCCAGACGGCTGCAGTAGCCCTCGGCCATCTCCAGATAGCGGGGACCCTTGTCCTTGGTGGCGAACATGGTGCCCACCTGAGAGCGCAGGCCCTTGCCCAGATCCTCCAGAGACGCGCCCACAGCCAGGCCGTCCTCGGAGAAAGCGGACTGGGTGCGGCCGTACACGATCTGCAGGAACAGCTCGCGCATGGCGGTGTTGATGGCGTCGCACACCAGGTCGGTATTCAGCGCCTCCAGAATGGTCTTGCCGATGAGGATCTCAGAGGCCATGGCGGCGGAGTGGGTCATGCCGGAGCAGCCGATGGTCTCCACCAGCGCCTCCTCGATGACGCCGTTTTTCACATTCAGCGTCAGCTTGCAGGCGCCCTGCTGCGGGGCGCACCAGCCCACGCCGTGGGTAAAGCCGGAGATGTCGGAGATCTCCTTGGCCTGCACCCACTTGCCCTCCTCGGGGATAGGCGCCGGGCCGTGATAAGCACCCTTGGCCACGGGACACATATGCTGAACTTCAGTCGTATAGATCATAGCAGCGATCTTCCTTTCTCAATATATAGTTACCAACAATGGGAATGACCGTTGGTATTGTAACACGGTGTGTCGGAAAAAGCAAGAAACATTCCAAACATTTGGTGTAATCGCCGGATGTGGGGATGATCCGCGCCGAACACGCTGATTTTATCACAGGATCTCACAAATTGCAATGGAATGCCCCCTGTTCTCCTTGACTTTTCCCCTATTTGAAATATAATAAACAGGTATTTTTACAGATATCACAGGAGGTCGCCCCCATGAGCATGGATATGACGTATTTTGACGAGATGGAAGCCCGCATCCCCCGCGGCAGTGTCCGCACCCGTTTCGCCCCCTCCCCCACCGGCTATATGCACGTGGGCAATCTGCGCACGGCGCTGTACACCTGGCTCATCGCCCGCAGCCACGGCGGCACGTTCATCCTGCGCATCGAGGACACCGACCAGGGCCGTCTGGTGGAGGGCGCCACCGATGTGATCTACCGCACCATGGCGGAATGCGGTCTGGACCACGACGAGGGTCCGGACGTGGGCGGCCCCGTAGCCCCATATATCCAGTCCCAGCGCCGGGACACCTACGGTAAGTATGCCCGGCTTCTGGCGGAAAAAGGCGGCGCGTATTACTGCTTCTGCGAAAAGTGCGCCTCCGAGGAGGACAGCGGCGAATTCGACCGCGCTGCCGACCCCTGCCGTGATCTGCCGCTGGAGGAGGCGCTGCGGCGCGTGGAGGCCGGTGAGCCGTATGTCATCCGGCAGCGGATCCCCCAGGAGGGCACCACCACGTTCCATGACGCCATTTTCGGCGACATCACCGTGGAGAACAGCACGCTGGACGATCAGGTGCTGCTGAAGCGGGACGGCCTGCCCACCTATAACTTTGCCAATGTCATCGACGACCATCTCATGGGCATCACCCATGTGGTGCGGGGCAGCGAGTACCTGTCCTCCGCGCCCAAGTACGACCTGCTGTACCACGCCTTCGGCTGGGAGGTGCCCACCTATGTCCACTGCTCCCCTGTGATGCGGGACGCGCAGAACAAGATGTCCAAGCGACACGGTGATCCGTCCTACGAGGATCTGAAGGCGGAGGGCTATCTCACCGAGGCCATTCTGAACTATGTGGCGCTGCTGGGCTGGTCCCCCAAGGGCGAGCTGGCGGAGCAGGAGATATTCACTCTGCCGGAGCTGGTGAAGGCCTTCGACATGACGGGCATTTCCAAGTCTCCCGCCATCTTTGACCGGGCCAAGCTGGACCACTTCAACGCCGTTTATCTGCGGAGCATGGCGCCGGAGGCCTTTGCCAAGGCGGCGGAGCCCTACATCCGGCAGACGGTGAAGGGCGACTTCGACGTGGCCGCCATCGCGGGGCTGCTGCAGGCCCGCTGCGAGCGGCTGACGGACATCCCCGAGAAGGTGAATTTCTTCGATGCCTGCCCTGACTACGACGTGGAGTTCTTCACCAACAAGAAATCCAAGACGAACCCCGAGGTCTGCAAAGCCATGCTGGAGGCCGCCATCCCCATGTTGGAGGCGCTGCCCCAGTGGACGGATGAGAGCATCCACGATGGGCTGGTATCTCTGGCGGAGACGCTGGGCGTGAAGAACGCCACCCTGATGTGGCCGGTGCGCATTGCCGCCGCCGGTAAGCTGGTGACACCCGGCGGCGCTGTGGAGATCTGCCGCATCCTGGGCCGCGGCGAGACGCTGCGCCGGCTCCGCACCGGTCTGGAGAAGCTGGCATGAAACAGCAGTTCCGGGCTATCGGGGATTTCTGGCGGGCGGAGTACGGCCGCTATGTGGGTATGACCGCCGCCGCGTTTCTGGTGCTGCTGGTGCTGGCCTACGCCGCCGGGCGGCTCTTTCCCGACATCCCTGTCACCGTTATCAGCGCCTTCAACGAGGACATCGCCAGCTCCGGCATCGTGCAGGAGGACGGCAGCTTCAATGTGCTGGCGCTGTTCGCCAACAACCTGCGGGCCATGGTGCTGGGCGTGCTGTACGGCTTTATCCCCTTTTTGTACCTGCCGGCGCTGGCACTGGGCGTCAACGCCGCCATTCTTGGCATGCTGGCCTCGCTGATAGACGGCCAGTGGCTGCTGCTGGCGGCGGGCATCCTGCCCCACGGCATCTTCGAACTGCCGGCGCTGTTCCTCAGTCTGGCCGCCGGACTGTGCCTGTGCAAGAATATCAATGTCTATATCCGCAAAAATGAGAAAGGCGTCATGAAGCCGCTGCTGCTGAACATCCTCCGGGTGGTGGCGCTGCTGGTGCTGCCGCTGCTGGTGATCGCCGCGGTGATGGAGACCTATGTGACTCCCGCTCTGATGCAGCTGTTTCTGTAAAGACCGGCCTATGCCGTTCTGCTATAGTTCAATTTGAAAGGAATGATCCAGATGTGTGAGAAAAAGATCGACGTCCCCGCCCTGTTCGGGAAAATGGTGTTCGGAGAGCAGCAGATGCAGCAGCGCCTCCCCGCCGAGGCCTACCGCGCATGGCAGCAGTCCCGGACGCAGGGTACGGCGCTGGATCGTTCCACCGCCGGTGAGATCGCCGCGGCCATGAAGGACTGGGCCATCGAAAACGGCGCCACCCACTATACCCACTGGTTCCAGCCCATGACCGGCTTCACCGCTGAGAAGCACGACAGCTTCATCACCCGCGACGGTGCGGACGGCGTGCGCATGGAGCTGAGTGCCAAGGAGCTGAACAAGGGCGAGGCCGATGCCTCCAGCTTCCCCTCCGGCGGCCTGCGGGCCACCTTCGAGGCCAGAGGCTATACGGCCTGGGACCCCACGTCCTACGCCTTTATCAAGGACAATACCCTGTATATCCCCACCATCTTCTGCTCCTACAGCGGGCAGACGCTGGACAAGAAAACGCCGCTGCTGCGCTCCATGCGGGAGCTGGACCGGGAGTGCATCCGCATCCTTCGGCTGTTCGGCAACACGGAGGCACAGCATGTCATTCCGCAGGTAGGCCCCGAGCAGGAGTATTTCCTCATCGACCGGAAGATGTACGACCTCCGGGAGGACCTGAAACTCTGCGGCCGGACACTGTTCGGCGCCAAGCCTCCCAAGGGGCAGGAGCTGGACGACCACTACTACGGCGCTATCAAGCCGCGGGTCGCCGCATTCATGCGGGAGCTGGACGAGGAACTGTGGAAGCTGGGAGTGCTGGCCAAGACGGAACACAACGAGGTGGCGCCCGCCCAGCATGAGATCGCCCCCATCTACTCTGATGCCAACTCCGCCTGCGACAAGAACCAGCTGACCATGGAGTTGCTGAAAAAGGTGGCCGCCCGCCACGGGCTGGTGTGCCTGCTCCACGAGAAGCCCTTTGCCGGCATCAACGGCTCCGGCAAGCACGACAACTGGTCGCTGCAGACCGACACCGGCGAGAACCTGCTGAAGCCCGGCGGCACTCCCAGCCAGAACGCCCAGTTTCTGCTGTTTCTGGCGGCGTTCATCAAGGGTGTAGACGAGTACCAGGAGATGCTGCGCTGCTGCGTGTCCTATCCCGGCAACGACCACCGTCTGGGCGGCAACGAGGCCCCTCCCGCCATCATCTCCGTGTTTCTGGGCGATGAGCTGACGGCTATTCTGGATTCCATCGTGCAGGGCACAGAGTATGTGGACATCACCAAGAAGAAGCTCCGCATCGGTGTGGATGCCATGCCGGATATCCCCCAGGACACCACCGACCGCAACCGCACCTCCCCGCTGGCCTTTACCGGCAACAAGTTCGAGTTCCGCATGCTGGGTTCCTCCCAGTCCATCGCCAGCCCCAACGTGGTGCTCAACACCATCATGGCCGAGGAGTTGGGACAGTTCGCCGACCGGCTGGAAAAGGCGCAGGACTTCCAGTCCGCCTTGCAGGAGCTGCTGCAGGAGACGTTCACCGCCCATCAGCGCATCATCTTCAACGGCAACGGCTATGACGAGGCATGGGTGGCGGAGGCCACCCGCCGGGGGCTTGCCAATCTGCGGGACACCGTGGACTGCATGCCCGCCTACATCGACAAGAAGAACGTGGATCTGTTCACGAGGCACGCCGTCCTGACAGAGACGGAGATGCGAGCCCGCTATGAGATCCATCTGGAAAACTACTGCAAGGTGACGGCCATCGAAGCCAACACCCTGCTGGATATGGCACAGCGCCGCATCCTCCCCGCTGTGGCCCGCTATACCGGCGACCTGGCTAAGGGCATGGCCCACAAGCAGGAAGCGGATCTGGCCGGTTTCTGCCGCATCGAGGACTATCTGATCCGCCAGGTAAGCTTCCAGGGCGGACAGCTTCTGGACGTCTGCCAGGACCTCTCTCGAGCGTTGGAAAAGGCCCCCGCCGCCGACAGCGGCATCGACGCCGCCCGTTGGTACCGTGCAGAGATCTCCACACGCACACAAAAGGCGGGCGAACTCATCAGCCAACTGGAATCGCTGGTGGACGCCAAGACGTGGCCGTATCCCACCTATGCCGATATTCTGTTCAGCGTGTAAAGTAATTTCGCATTACATATATTACAAGAAGTAAGCCCGGAGCCATAGCTCCGGGCTTACTTCTGCGTTTTTTCAAGTTATCTCCGCTTTTTCTTTTTTCCGGGCCTGTACAAAGTGGATGACCACGCACACCACGAACACGATGCTCAGATAGCCGAACACCGGGTACACCACAGCGATGATCTCGCCGAAACCCAGCAGGCTGGCGGCCCACGCCAGCAGGCACAGACCCGCCAGCACCGGCTTTTTCCGCTCCCGCACGAACCGGGCCTTCTGCTCCAGATAGGAGATGAGGCCCACCAGACTGGCCAGCGCGTTGCAGAACATGGCCACCAGCAGCATCAGGCCGTATACCGTGCCCAGTGTGCCGTTGAGCCGGCTGGCCAGCGCCACCATGGGCAGCTCCGCCGCTACCGCCTCCGGGTAGGTGGCAAGGCTGGTGAGGATGCTGCCTGCCACTGCCAGCAGCATCAGGCCGGACAGGGCGATGCCCGCGTAGATGTGCTTCTTTTTCCGGACGTACTGCCCTACGGGGGACATGATGCCGATACCGCCCAGAATATTATAGGATACGAAGGTCAGCGCCGCAATGACCCAGTTGGGCATCAGGGGGTTGGTATTCACGTTCTCCAACCGTAGGATGCCCTCCGTGCCGAAGGTGGTGTAGGCCCCCACCGCAAAGGCCACGGTGGCAGCGATGAGCACGGGGATCAGTGCAGAAAAGGCGTTGACCATGCCCGTCACGCCCAGCAGTGTCACCAGAAATACCGCTGCCATGAACACGATGCTGCCCAGCCATGTGGGCACATGGAACAGCTGGGTCAGCATGGCGCCCACACCGGCGGACATGGACACCACCACGAAAAACAGGAACACCGCGCCGATGGCGCCGGAGGCGCCCCGCAGCCACTTGATGTCCCACGGCACCAGCAGACGGTCCATGTCGGCGCACTGGGTCATCTGGGTCAGCAGCACGAACAGGATGCCGATGATGGTGAACAGCACCGCCGCTGCCGCGAACCCCACATAACCCCAGTTGCCGAAGCTGCCAAAAAACTGCCACAGCTCCTGCCCGGATATGAAGCCCGCCCCCAGAAAGCATCCTACATATGTAAACGCCAGCGACCACGTCTTGATCTCTTTCATATCTCTGACTCCTTATAAAAAATACGCATTGCCTTAGTGTATGCGCTGCGGCGAATTTCGTCAACCCCCCGCCGGAATTTCTTTTGCTGAATCATTCGGTTTGTCATTGACGCTATGGGCAATGTGTTGTATAATTATCCCAGAAAACATTCCGGATTTGTGCTGAATTGCTTTAAATGGCAAAAGAAAATATTGCTTGCAGGAGGAAAACACATGATAAACACCATTGATGGCATCATTTCCGCCGCCCGCGGCGGCAAACCCGGCGTCATTGCCGTGGCTGCCGCCCATGACCAGCCGGTGATCGAGGCCGTGGTCGAGACCCGCAGAGAGGGTATCGCCACTCCCATTCTGGTGGGCCATGTGGACGAGATCAAGTCCATGCTGGCCGGTCTGGGCGAGGATCCCGCCGCCTATGAGATCATTGCCGGTGACACCGATCAGGACTGCGCCGCCAAGGCCGTGGCCCTGTGCGCCCAGGGAAAGGCCAACTTCCTGATGAAGGGCATTCTGGGCACCGCCGACCTGATGCGCGCCGTGTTCAATAAGGAGCAGGGGCTGCGTACCTCTCACCTGACTACCCACTGCATGCTGTATGAGATCCCCGCGCTGGGCCGGATGCTGGTGCTCACCGATGGCGGTGTCAACACCTTCCCTGATCTGGACAAGAAAGCAGAGATTCTGGAGAACGCCGCCATGGTGCTGCAGGCGCTGGGTTATGAGCACATCAACGCCTCCTGCGTCTGCGGCGCGGAGCAGGTGAACCCCAAGGTGCAGTCCACTGTGGACGCCGACGCCCTGGCCCACATGACCGACCGCTGGGCCAAGTACAACATGGACGTCTGCGGCCCCGTGGCGCTGGATCTGGCTGTCAGCGAGGAGGCCTGCCACCACAAGCACTACACCGCTCCCGGCGCCGGCAAGGCCGATATCCTGCTGGTCCCCAACTATGAGGTGGGCAACGGCATCGGCAAGGCCGCTAACCTGTTCGGCAATGCCAAGAACGCCGGCATCATCCTGGGTGCCAAGGTGCCTATCGTGCTGGTCAGCCGCGCCGACAGCGCTTACTCAAAGCTGGCCTCCATCGCACTGGGCAGTGTCCTCGCCGCCCGTATGGACCTGTCCTGACAGCGCTTTGCACAAGGATTTGTTTCGTCAGATTACGTTTTTGCTAAAAATACGGCGTCACATTGATAATTGCTTGACAATTACGGTGGGCGTGATATCATAAAAGCAGGGTTTTGTGTATCTGCGCCTGTGCGCATCAACAACAAAAAAGAGGAGATTATATCATGGTCAATCAGGAATTCTACAATCTGGGCACCGCTCCCTCCGTCATCCGCCAGCTGTTCGCCTACGGTCTGGAGCAGGCCGCCAAGGTGGGCGCCGACAAGGTCTACGACTATTCCCTGGGCAATCCCAGCATCCCCGCCCCCAAGAAGGTGAACGAGTCCATCCACAAGATCGTGGACGAGACAGACTCCATCAAGCTGCACGGCTACTCCATGGCCCCCGGTTTTGAGGAGGCCCGCGCCGCTGTGGCCAAGGATCTGACCGCCCGGTTCGGTCTGGATGTCAAGGCCAGCGAGCTGTTCTTCACCTGCGGCGCCGCGCCCGCGCTGATCTCCATCATCAAGGCCCTCATCGTGGACAGCGATTCCGAGATCATGGCCGTGGCTCCCTTCTTCCCTGAGTACCGCCCCTTCGTCAACGCCAACGGCGGCAAGCTGGTGGTGGTTCCCGCCGACACCAAGGCCTTCCAGATCCACCTGGACGCCGTGGAGGAGCGCATCACCGCCCACACCCAGGCCATCATTATCAACTCCCCCAACAACCCCTCCGGCGTGGTCTACACCGAGGAGACGCTGAAGGGTCTGGCCGCTCTGCTGGAGCGCAAGAGCAAGGAGTACGGCCATCCCATCTATATCATCGCTGACGAACCCTACCGTGAGCTGGTGTACGGCGGCGTGAAGGTCCCCTTCATCCCCTGCCTGTACAAGAACACCATCGTCTGCTACTCCTACTCCAAATCCCTGTCCCTGCCCGGTGAGCGTATCGGCTATGTGTATGTTCCCGGCTTCGCTGAGGACAGCCACGCGGTGTACGCCGCCATTGCCGGCGCCGCCCGCATCATGGGCCACGTCTGCCCCCCCACGCTGATGCAGAAGGTCATCGAGCTGTGCGCCGAGGAGCGCCCCGACCTGGTGGCTTACGATGAAAACCGCAACCTGCTGTACAATAGCCTGCGTGAGATGGGCTATGAATGCGCCAAACCCGACGGTGCCTTCTACCTGTTCGTCAAGGCTCCCAACGGCGATGCCAACGAGTTCTCCGAGAAGGCCAAGCTGGGCCACAACCTGCTGGTGGTCCCCGCTGACGGCTTCGGCTGCCCCGGCTATTTCCGCCTGAGCTACTGCGTGTCCAATGACATGATCCGCCGCAGCCTGCCCGCTTTCAAGGCCATGATCGAGTCCTTCAAGTAAGCGGTCTGCGGACAAATTGTATAAAAATGTCCCCCGGCTGTGCCGGGGGACATTTTTATACAAAATAATCGGCATCGCCGCCGCATATTTTTGCGTATTTTTTACTTGCAATCCGTGGCCTCCGCGCCTATAATGGCAACATATTTTTTATTAAGAGAGGTGTTTCACGCATGAGCAAATTGACGATCCCTGCCGGCTATAAGACGCCGCTGTCCACCTACGAGATGCAGCGGGCCATCGAGTTCATCAAGAGCAATTTTCAGGTGAATCTGGGGCAGGCGCTGAATCTGCGCCGTGTCTCCGCTCCCCTGTTCGTGGAGGAGAATTCCGGTCTGAACGACAACCTCAACGGCGTGGAGCGCCCTGTTTCCTTTGACATCCCCGATGTGGGCGCCACCGGTCAGGTGGTACACTCCCTGGCCAAGTGGAAGCGTCTGGCCCTGAAGCGCTACGACTTCAAGCCCGGCAAGGGCCTGTTCACTGACATGAACGCTATCCGCCGTGACGAGGAGGTGGACAACCTACACTCCGTCTATGTGGACCAGTGGGACTGGGAAAAGGTCATCGAGCGGCAGGACCGCAACGAGCAGTACCTGCGCCAGACCGTCCGCGCCATCGTGGGCGCTGTGGTGGAGACCAACGACGCCCTGCAGATCGCCTTCCCCAGCCTGCACACCGTGCTGGACCGGGAGGTGTACTTCGTCACCACCCAGGAGCTGGAGGACCGCTGGCCCGACTTCACCCCCAAGGAGCGGGAGAACGCCATCTGCCGCGAGCACCACACCGTGTTCCTCATGCAGATCGGCGACGACCTGAAGCGCAGTGGCAAGCCCCACGACGGCCGTGCCCCCGACTACGATGACTGGTCCCTGAACGGTGACATCCTGATGTACAACCCCGTGCTGGACAGCGCTTTCGAGATCTCCTCCATGGGTATCCGCGTGGACGAGGCCTCCATGGACTATCAGCTGCATAAGCGCGGCTGCGACGACCGCCGGGAGCTGCCCTTCCACAAGATGCTGCTCAGCGGTCAGCTGCCCCTGACCATCGGCGGCGGCATCGGCCAGAGCCGTCTGTGCATGCTGATGATCGGCACCTGCCACATCGGCGAGGTGCAGGCCAGCCTGTGGGACAAGGACACAACGGACGGCTGCGCCAAGGCTGGCGTCATGCTGCTGTAAGTATTTTCTCCATAAAAACAGCCCCGCGGCATAGCCGCGGGGCTGTTTCACCCTGTTTCCTATTCTTTATTCCGCGCCGTTGATGGTTTCTTCCAGCCGGTGGAGGGACTCCTCCAGCCGGTCGAAATTCTCAAGGTCGCACTCCTCCACATGTCGCTCCGCCCGGCGCAGCTCCTGCAGAACGTCCTCCGCCATGCGCTGGTACGCGCCGCGCTGTTCGGCGCACCACTGGCGCTGCTGACCGATAAGCTGTGTCAGCTCCGCAATGGCCTTGCCGCGGAACTCCTCCGTGCGGCGGTGGGCGCTGATCTCAATGTCCGCGATGTGCTCCTTCAAGGACTGGTACTGGGCCGCTGGCTCCCGCAGGGTATCGTTCTCCCGCTGCACGGCCTCCAGCTTCTCCGACAGCTCCCGCACCCGGTAGCGCAGGGCGGATTCATCATCCAGCCGCTTTTCCAACTCCGCCAGACGGTCGGTCAGTTCCCGGTTCTGCTGCTCCGCAGTCTGTTTCTCCGCCAGCAGCTTCTCATTCTCCGCCGTCAGTGCGTCCAGTCGGGTCTGGTTCTCCTCCGCCGTTTTCTGAATAAAGGAGATCACATCCTCCCGGTCGAATCCCCCGAACATACACGTTTTGAAGCTGGTTTCCATAGCCGCGTCCCTCTCTCTCGGTTTTTATTTATCATACCACAAGCGCCGCCGCTTGACAAGCAATGTGTGCGAAAAACCCGCGCCGCAGGCCGTCTTTCGGCCCGCCGCTCATTTTTTTGAAAAAAATCGAAATTGGGGGTTGCCAAGCTGTCCATTCTGTGGTAACATACGTCCATCAATTTGATACACCCGATGAGTCGCCCGGAATGTTCAGACCGGACGCGGAGGGTACTCTGGAGAATCCCATTCAATTGGGTGCCGAAGGTGCAAGGCGTTTACCGCGCCGAATCTCTCAGGCAAAAGGACGGAGCTGACAAGTAGTTTTGCTTGCCCCCTGACTTCTCCAGAGTCGCTGCCCTGCAGCGGCTCTCATTTTTATGTAAGGAGAAAGAAACCATGATCGAATCTACCCTGTTCCCTATCGTTTCCAAGATCAACGAGTACCTCAGCAGCTACATTCTCATCTTCCTGCTGGTTGGCGTCGGCCTGTGGTACTCCATCCGTACCCGCTTTGTGCAGGTCCGCTGCTTCGGCGAGGGCATGAAGAAGTTCTTTGGTGAGATGAACCTCCGCGGCGGTGCGCAGAAGAGCGGCATGACCTCCTTCCAGGCGCTGGCCACCGCCATCGCCGCCCAGGTGGGCACCGGCAACATCGTGGGTGCCTCCGGCGCTATCCTTACCGGCGGCCCCGGCGCTATCTTCTGGATGTGGATCATCGCTTTCTTCGGCATGGCCACCATCTACGCGGAGGCTACGCTGGCCCAGAAGACCCGCATCGTGGAGCCGGACGGCAACATCAAGGGCGGCCCCGTGTACTACATCACCACCGCATTCAAGGGCGGCTTTGGTAAGTTCCTGGCGGGCTTCTTCGCCGTGTCCATCATTCTGGCGCTGGGCTTCATGGGCTGCATGGTACAGTCCAACTCCATCGGCTCCACCATGGAGACGGCCTTCGGTGTTCCCTCCTGGGTCATGGGCATCGTGCTGGTGATCATCTGCGCCGTTATTTTCCTGGGCGGTGTACAGCGTCTGGCCGCGGTGACGGAGAAGCTGGTCCCCATCATGGCGGGTATCTTCTTGGTGGGCGGTCTGGCGATCCTCATCGCCCGCATCCAGTACGTCCCCGCCACCTTCGGCATGATCTTCAAGTATGCGTTCCAGCCTCAGGCCATCATCGGCGGCGGCTTTGGCTACGCTATCAAGACCGCCATCAGCCAGGGCGCCAAGCGCGGCCTGTTCTCTAATGAGGCCGGTATGGGCTCCACGCCCCACGCCCACGCCCAGGCCAACGTGGCCCACGCCCATGATCAGGGTGTGGTGGCCATGATCGGTGTGTTTATCGACACCTTTGTGGTGCTGACCCTTAACGCACTGGTCATCATCTGCACGCTGTACACCAAGGACGGCCCTCTGGCCACCGGTGTCATCCCTGACGGTATCGGCAAGACCAATCTGGCCCAGACCGCTTTCGGCTCCGTGTTCGGCGCCAGCCTGGGCGCCAAGTTCGTCGCCATCTGCCTGCTGTTCTTCGCCTTTTCCACCATCCTCAGCTGGAACCTGTTCGGCAAGATCAACGCCAACTACCTGTTCGGCCGCAAGAACGGCAAGCTGTGCAGCGTGATCTACACGATTATCGCGCTGGTATTCATCTTCCTGGGCACCGTCTCCGGCAGCGACTTCGTCTGGGAGCTGACCGATATGTTCAATAACCTTATCGTCCTGCCCAACGTCATCGCGCTGTTCGCTCTGACAGGCATGGTGGTGGCCAGTTTGAAAGAGGTCAAAAACGATAAGCTGAAGGTCTGATTTGTCCTTTCCACAGAAGAAAGCCCTTAACCGGCGCTTTTCCTCTGCACAAAGCACAGGAGTCCTCCGCATGACGAAGCATGTGGAGGACTCCTGTGCTGCGCTTTTACATACGATGCGAGGTAGCAGGCGGCAGCTTGCCGTCGCCGCCCATCAGCTCTGTCATTTCTTCGATCCGCTCCAGCGGGAACGGCGGCTCACACAGGGGCCGCAGGGCGATGCTCATCAGCTTCATGGGGTTGTCGTCCGCAGCCGACCGGTTGGAGCTGAGGGCGCCGCAGCGTCGGCAGCGGTGAATGATGGCCCACTCGCCGCCCTTGCGCACCCACACCGCCACCGGCTCCATGATCCCGCCGCAGTCGGCGGCACGGTCGCCCGGCTCGATGTCCACATGCAGGCTGCAAAGACAGTTGCTGCAATGGTTCCGGTGCTCCGATCCCGCATGCTCCGGCGTCATCAATCGGCCGCAGACCTTGCAGGTGAAGCTGTCCTGACAGGGATGTGTTTTGTAGTAGCCTTTTTCGTATTGCTTGCGCTTATTTTCGCGGTTCATGTTCTGTTCCTCCTGAAGATCTCTGTGATCCGGTTCGGGAGGAATGGCGGAAAGTGATTTGCCAACCTCCCGGTCAGGCCACACTCTCCAGTCGAGATGTCTTACGTTTCAAAAACTTCTCCTTTGAATATGCAGGTACCGTGCATGGCACGATCCGTTCCCTACTATATGCGCGGAACGTGGATTTGTCAAGAGATGGGGGCGGAGGCGGCCGCAATAGGTAAAAAAATGGAGGCTATTGCATAGATTTCAGCAAAAACGCCTTGCTCACAAAAAAAGAAAAACCTCGAAACCGTTGTGGTTTCAAGGTTTTCTTTGGTGGAGATAAGCGGGATCGAACCGCTGACCTCTTGAATGCCATTCAAGCGCTCTCCCAGCTGAGCTATACCCCCATATGTTGTTGTCCTGCCGCCGTCGACTTGCTTAGTATAGCATAAACCCGAAAAATGTCAACCCCCAATTTGCAAATTTCCCGAGAAATTTCTGCACATGAAATTCCAGCCGCGTTTCGCAGAGGGAGAGGGCCGCAAAGCGGCCCTCTCCCTGTATATGTGTCAGGTGCGGAACTCTGATCAGATTTTGATCGCCAGGTTGTAGGCGGCCTTAGTGGCCTGCCACATGTTGCCCGGCTTCTGGGTGTTGTAACTGTCGCCGATGTTGTGTACCTCCGGCGCCACCATCTCCTGCTGGGCGGAGAGGAAGGGCCGGTCGTCGCCGCGGTTGCCGATGGCCATGACCACCAGATCCGCCGGCAGCTGCTCGATGTACTCCTCCTTCGTCATCTTGGGAGCCAGAGGATTCTCCACGTTCTTGGGAATAATAGGCGTCCAGGTGCAGTAAGGATCGGGCACGGCTTTGCTGCAGTTCCGGGCCAGCACCACATGACCGTTCTCGAACCGCACCACACGGGCACAGTTGATGAGCTTGCCGCCGTCCGCCTCAAAATAGTGGATGAGGTGTCCGCGGTTGGCGGTGCAGGCACCCTCCTCGAAGTTCTCCATCATCTCCACGCAGGTGACGCTGCGCTGCTTCTCAGTGGCCAGCCAGTAGGCCGTCTCCAGACCCACGGCGCCGCCGCCCACCACCACGATGGTCTTATCGGTATCGGCCAGTTCCTCGGGGTGGGTCAGCAGCCATGCAGCGTCGATGTGCCGCGTCTCGGTAAGGCCCGGGATGGGGGGCATCCCCTCCCTGCCGCCGTTGGCGAACACCACGGCGTCGTACTTCCCTGCCTTCAGCTCCGCATTGGTGACGGTGGTGTTCAGCTTCACCGTGACGCCCTTGGTCTTCTTCACCTGCGCGATGAGCCAGTCCATATAGTTGTGCAGCTCGTACTTGCTCAGCGGCGCGCCGGCGGCGTGCATCTTTCCGCCCATCTTATCGGACTTTTCAAAGACTTCCACCTTATGCCCGCGCTGGGCGGCGGTGATGGCAAAGTTCAGGCCGGCGCAGCCCGCGCCGATGACGGCGATCTTTTTGGCCTTCTCCGCCTTGGCGGGCACGGCGGGCAGCAGCTCCTCAAAGCCGGTGCGGGGGTTGACGGCGCACTGGGGATGTCCGCCCTCCACAAACTCGTTGACGCAGGCCTCCTGACAGCCGATACAGGGCCGGATATCCTCCACCTTGCCGGCATAGGCCTTCTTGCACCAGTCTGGATCGGCCAGCACGGGCCGGCCCAGCATGACCATGTCGCACTTGCCGTCCCGCAGCGCCTTTTCGGCGATGTCGGGATAGCCCAGCTTGCCCACGGCCACGATGGGCACCTCCACCCCGGCGTTGGACTTGATGCCCCGTGCGGCAAAATACTCTTTAGCCACCTTGGACACGTCCAGGAAGCATCCGGAAGGCATGCCTGCCGGCGGATGAGGCAGCCACCAGTTGTCGTAGCAGCCCAGATCCACGTCGAATATGTCCACACCGGCCTTCACCAGATTCTCCATGTAATCCAGGGTATCGGCAATGGAGCGGCCGTTCTGGAAATTTTTCAGGCTCTTGACGGTGTTCATCCGCTCGCCGTAAGTCTCCGCCAGCGCGAGGCTCAGGTCGATGCGGTACATGATGGGGTAATCCGGCCCCACCTTTTTGCGGATGGCCTTGATGAGATCCACGCCGAAGCGCTGCCAGTCGGTGTACTTGCCCAGCCTGCGGCGGTTGAAGGCGGGACTGGTCAGCTGATCCAACAGATAGCCCTCGTGGCCGTGGAGGTACACACCGTCGATGCCCATGACCTTGGCGTCCATGGACGCCTGGGCCGCGTTGCGGATGATGAGGTCGCACTCCAGATCCGTCAGGGGGCGGCAGGGCACGTCGGGCAGGTAGAAGTTGGGGTTCCAGGAGGCGGACACCGGCAGCTGGTACTTGGTCAGCAGGCACTGGGGATTGCCCACGCGGCCCAGGCCCGGCGTCAGCTGGATGAAGATGCGGCTGCCCCGGGCGTGGACGCCCTGGGCCAGGTCGCGCCAGCCCATGAAGTTGGTGCGGGTGCCGTCGATGCGGGGGAAGTAGGAATAGTTCCCCTTCTCTGTCACGGAGGAGTCGATATGGTGGCTGATGGGCACGAGGCCGGTGGTCAGCAGGCCCACGCCGCCCTCGGCCCGGGCGAAGAAGTATTGCAGCATCTTGTCATTGGGGCGGCCTGTCTCCTCCGCCATCTGACAGTTGCCCATGGGCGCCATGACCAGGCGGTTCTTCACCGTCAGACGGTTGATCTGGATGGGGGAAAACAGCGACGTGTAGGGGTACAGCTCCTTCGTCATGCGGGCGGTGCCCCCCTCACGGTTCTCACAGTCCGTGCGCACCCAGTTGCCGAAGCTGTTCACCAGCTGCTGTACCAGAATATCCTTTTTCAAAAGATCGTCCTCCCTTTTCTGTTTGGTTTTTCGCTCCTTTGTATTCCGACCCCAGCATAGCATATCTATCTTGCAGAATCAACAAAAAAGATGGTGAAAAAGCCAATCATTCGTTGCAACCTGCCACATTTTATGGTAGAATGATGTTAGCGATTTAACAATATCAGACACAACTCCCACGCACTGTGGAATAACGGGCAGTTCACCCGGAAATGGCTGTACTCCGCGTCAGGCAGAACCGAGAAACTGTCTGGACAGCCGGTGCGGCCCATCGCGGAGAGCGGCGCAGTTCTGCCGCCCCACCGGGTGTTCCCTGCCGGATCGTGACCCACATCATCCCGAAAGGACGTGACTTCCCCTTTGAACAGAGACACCAAGATCATCGCCGTCGCCGGTAAGGGCGGTGTGGGCAAGACTTCCATCTCCTCCGCCTTTGTGCGGCTGCTGACGGAGACCTATCCCGACAAGCGCATCCTGGCCATCGACGCCGACCCCGCCGTGGGCCTGTCCACCGCACTGGGCGTGGAGGTGCAGGAGACGCTGGACGATATCCGCAAGAGCATCGTTGCCTCCGTGGAGGACGGTGCGCCCCGGGAGGCCATCGAACTGCTCAGCGAGGCCCGCTACCGCATTTTCGACACCATGGTGGAGCAGCGCACCTTCTCCTTCCTGGCCATCGGCCGGCCGGAGACGGCAGGCTGTTACTGCAAGGTCAACGCCTATCTGAAAGAGGTCATCAATCTGCTGGCCAACGACTTTGACTATGTGGTCATCGACGGCGAGGCCGGTATCGAGCAGATCAACCGCCGCGTCATGGAAAAGGTCACCCATCTGGTGCTCATCACCGATCCCAGCCGCAAGGGCACCCAAGTCATTGAAACTATCAAGCGCGTGGCGGACGAGCTGGTGATGTATGACCGCTGCGGCGCCATCATCAACCGGGTGACCGACCCCGCCATGATCCCCTACATCCATATTGAAGGCACTGAGATCCTCGCCTGCATCGGCAGCGACACCCAACACGCTGCCAACGACATCCGCGGCCTGAGTGTTTTTGATCTGCCTGCCGACGCCCCTGTACTGGCAGGCGCCCGCGAAGCCCTGACGAAACTTGAGATCCTGTAAAAATCACATTTGGAGAGAGGTGTAATTCTTGAGAGATCTGAAGCATTTGATCTACTTCGAAAATCTGCTGGAAAACGCCGACAACGAGCTGGTAAAACAGGCGCAGGCGGATGGCAATCTGGCCATCGGCTATACCTGCTACCACATGCCCGAGCCGCTGCTCAATGTCGGCAACTGCTTTTCCGTGCGCCTGCGTGCGCCCCGGACAGGTTCCCTGGACATTGCCACCTACTACATGTCCAACTACACCTGTGAGTACGCCCGCGCACTGGTGGAACGCGGCATGGAGGGCGGCTACCAGTTTCTGGATGCTCTGGCCGGTGTGGACGCCTGTTCCATGATGAACCGTGCCATGGAGCATTTCGAGATCCTGCAGATGAATGACAAGCCCAATTTCTTCGTCTCCCACTGCGACATCCCCTACAAGGTCACAGACTACACGCTGGATTCCTACGTCAAGCAGATGCGCCGCCGGGTGCTGGATCCCCTGACGGAGAAATACGGCGTGGATACCTCCGACGCCGCCATCCGCAAGGCTGTGGCGGAGCATAACGAGGTCTGTTCCATCATCAGCGAGATCGGCGAGATGCGCAAGGCCGACAACCCCGTCATCACAGGCTATGAGTTCCATGTGCTGAATCTGGTGAGCTTCACCTGTCCCAAGTATCTGATCCTCCCCTATCTGCGGGAGACGCTGGAGGAACTCAAGACCCGCAAGCCCGACGCCAAGCCTGCCTTCCGGGCCAGAGTCGCCATCGTGGGCAGCGAGATCGACGACCCCAACCTGACCAAGCTCATCGAGAGCTGCGGCGCACTGGTGGTGTCTGACCGCTACTGCTTCGGCTCCACCCCCGGCCGGGAGGTCATCGAGCTAAACGACGACGAGGACGCCCTGCGCCAGATCTGTCTGCACATCATGCAGCATTCCGAGTGCGCCCGCTACATCGCCGACGAGAAGGTGCAGCAGCGCCGGGACACCGCGGACCGTCTGGCCCGGGAGTTCCACGCAGACGGCATCATCTATGAGCAGATGAAGTACTGCGATTACTGGGGCTTCGAGCGCGCACTGGTGAGCCACATCATGCACGAGGAGTATGACTGGCCCGTGCTGAGTATCGACCGCCTGTACAACAACGGCAATTCCGGCCAGCTGCGCACCCGCGTGCAGGCCTTTGTGGAATCGCTGGAGATCAAAAAGCTCCATAAGAACGGAGGTGTCCACTGATGGCTGAGAAGAAAAAGTTCCCCAACCCCCAGTTCTTCCGCGCCCGGAACAACATGGACCTGAAAAAGCAGGCCGAGAACCTGAAGGAGGTCGGCGCCATCGCCCTTGACCTCATCAAGGAGACGGACTGGAGAGCCTTCGCCGCCAAGCAGAAGGATCACCTGCTGGACAATGTGGCCCGTGTGACCCGTGAGGCCAAGACCATCGCCGCCATGTCCGGCGCGGAGCGCATGGATCTGCTGAAAAACGGCGAAAAGCATCTGGGCACTCTGTACCGCAAGGGCGACATGGCCACCGTCCGCCGTGAGTGGAAGGGCGTGGAGAGCACCCTCATCGACTTCACCGGCTGGCTGAAGATCTGGGGCATGCTGCTGGGCACCTTCTCCAAGGATCTCATCCCCGCCCTGAACACCACATTCTGGTACCGCTGGATGATCTCCTACATGTGCTGCGTGGGCTTCATGGACAAGAACACCATGGGTCAGCGGGGCAACGCCCTGAAGATGAGCCATCTGATGACCCATGATATTTTCCGCTATGTGGCGGAGAATCTGGTGTTCCTGGCCAAGTGCGATGAAAAGAACGGCAACAGCGCCGAGCTGAACAAGAAGGTCGTCCTGTTCGACGAGATGACTATGGGCCAGATCATGGCCGGCTTCCCCGACCTGCTGGGCATCCCCTACCAGCTGATGCCCGTGTTCCTGGTGTCGGAGATCGACCAGCTGACCTGCGTGCCCTACATCGACGCGGTGGAGTCTTTCGGCCTGCCCGCCGACTGCTGCCCTGTGCCGTCCTCCGAGTGCGGCGCGCTGGTCATCGACGCCCTGCCCCACATGGGCAAGTGCTTCATCTCCTCCTCCATGCCCTGTGACGGCTCCACCATGGCCTCCAGCTATATGTCCCGCCGGTTCCCGAATCTGCCGGTGTTCCACCTGTGCTTCCCCGTCCGCTATGAGGACGAGGAGACCGTGCAGATGGGCGCGGAGGACATCCGGGCCTGCATCAAGTTCATTGAAGAGCAGACCGGCGCCAAGTGGAGCTGGGATGCCTACTTCTCCGCCATGAAGCGCTTCAACGAGGAGACCAAGTACGAGCTGGAGAAGTGGGAGGTCAACAAGACCGCCTATCCCCAGATCATCGGCCCCAGCTACGAGCTGTTCCGCAAGTGGAACTACGAGATGGACGGCGGCATTGATCCCCGCGTCATGAAGACCTGCCGGAAGGTCAACCAGCTGCTGATGCAGTCCTACGAGCGTAAGGACGAGGCCTGGGTGGGCAAGATGCGCTACCGCGGCATCGTCTGGTCCTGCCCCGCCCACTACTACGCCAACTTCTCCAACTGGCTGGCCAACTGCTGGGGCATCAACATTCTGGTGGAGATGGAGTCCCTGAACTTCACCAAGCCTCTGGAGACGGAGGACAAGGAGGAGGCCCTGCGGGATCTGGCCCGTCTGTACGAGCGCATGGTCATGCGCCGCCACACCAACGGCGGCTACCAGAACGTGGTAGACGAGCTGTGGCGCCAGTGCGAGGCGTGGAACACCAACATCATCATCATGTATCAGAACGTGGCCTGCAAGAATATGGCCACCGTGCAGGGCATTCTGGACGAACAGGGCCGTGAGCGCGGCTACCACCTGATCTGGATCGAGCATGATCTGATGGACCCGCGCACCGTGTCCCGCAAGACCATGCGCGACAAGGTCAACGAGTATATGCGCACCGTCATGCGCGCCGAGCCTATCGACCCCACGCTGTGCGACTTCGACGATGAGAACTGCATGTGACCCCCTTTATCAACTTACATAAAAGGAGTATATGACCATGAAATATTACGGCGGCTGCGATGTAGGGTCCACCTACACAAAGGCAGTAATTCTGGACGAGAACGGCAAGATCTGCGCCGATACCACCATCCGCAGCAAGATCAACTCCGAGGTCAGCGCCAAGCTGGCCATGGAGGAGGTGCTGAACAAGGTGGGGCTGAAGTCCTCCGAGGAGCTGGGCTACCTCATCGGCACGGGCTACGGCCGGAACAAGGTACCCTTCGCCGACGAGAACATCTCTGAGATCTCCTGTCACGCCATGGGCGTCCACGTCACCGACCCCACGGTGAAGGCCATCATCGACATCGGCGGCCAGGACGTGAAGGGCATTTCCATCGACACGGACGGCACAGTGAAGAATTTCGCCATGAACGACAAGTGCGCGGCGGGCACGGGCCGGTTCTACGAGGCCATGGCCCGGAGCTTTGAGATGAGCCTGCCGGAGTTCTCCAACCTGAGCCTGACGGCGAAGAATGTGATCCCCATTACGGCGCAGTGCACGGTGTTCGCGGAGAGCGAGGTCATTACGCTGGTGGGCGAGGGCAAGCCCATGGACGAGATCGCGGCGGGCATCCAGATGGCAGTGGCAAAGCGGTGCTTCGTCATGAGCAAGAAAGCGGGCGCCACGGACGCCATCACGCTGACGGGCGGCTGCGCCAAGAACGCCGGACTGAAGCAGGCCATCGAGCACGTACTGAAGCTGAAGGTCATCGACCTGAAAACCGATCCGCAGCTCATGGGCGCGCTGGGCGCCGCCGAGTACGCACGCCAGAAGGGCTTGGCCCGCGCCTGACACACGCAGAACACGACAAGGAGGCACGATTATGTGTAAATTCTGCAAGGCCGTCTTGAAGATCCTGAGCATTCTCACCGCCATCGTCGGCGCTCTGTTCGTAATTTATTTCTGGAACCTGGATCAGAAGCTGCTGGGTTGGGCCTATGTGCAAGTCAACAAGATCTTTGACCGCAAGAAAGTGGATATCAAATTCTAATGGAGCTTTACAACACCATCATCCGCGGCGTGGAGGAGCTGGCCGGCTCCTCCGCGCCCCGGCGCTTTGCCTATGACCCGGCCGACGCTTGGGAGGACACCGGCGCCTTTGAGTTGGTAATGCTGCGCGACGCCGCCTTTGAGCTGGGCGGCGGCGACAAACCCGCCGTCAACTTCACCTGCGTCACCACCTCCCCTGCCCTGGTCCCTCAGGACGAGATCCTGGTCTACGGTTCCGATCTGAACGAACTGAAGGGCGATTGCACCTACGCTCGCATCGCGCTGCTGCGGGTGGGCGACATCGAGTCCGACGATGAGGAGGACACGGAGCAGGCGTTCCGCGCTATCCAGGACATGGACTTTGTCAAGTACCATGTGTTTCCCAAGGGCTACATGATCCGCACCAGCTCCGAGAGCAGCCGCGAACAGGTGCGCATCAGCAAGGAGGCGCTGCAAAAGGGCGTCAGCTTCCGGCGCATCGGCTGCGACTTTATCCGCCAGTATAAGAAGAACCCCTCCATCCTGGCGGTGAAGATGCTGTTTATCACCGCGCCCGACGCGGACTACGCCGCTCTGATCAAGGATGCCAAGACCGTCAAGGACATTACCATGAGTCTGACGAAAATTCTGGAGGGCATGCCTACCGACTGCGGTTCCTGCAACCTGAAAGCCATCTGCGACGAGGTGGAAGGCATGCGTGAACTGCACTTCGGCAAAGAGCACCACACCACCGAGTGACCCTGCTGACAGGCAAAAAAAGATACCCGCCGCCCGGCGGGTATCTTTTTTTGCTCATCAGATGCGGCGGTCCCGCTTCTGGCTGTTGTAGTGATCCTGTAAGAATGGATAGATCACCTTATAAATCAGCTTGTTTTCCAGATTGAACATGTAGATGATGAACGTGCCGGCAAACAGCGCAAGCGCCGTCAGCACCAGCGTTTTCAGGAGCTTCCCGATAAATTTCATATGTCTTTTCCCTCCTTACCACGCCAGACTGTCGTCGAAGTCCACCAGCGTCTCGTCCAGCGGCTTCTCGTTCAGCACCACCGTCATATATTTGTTCACGATGTTACGCATGTCACGGCGGGAGATGGTGCGGCAGTCCTCCAGATCGTGCTCCAGGAAGATGAAGCGGAAGCCCAGGTCGCGGGCCTGCTCCTCCATCAGCGCGTGGACGCCGTTCATGCCCTTACAGGCCACGTTGTCGTTGAAGATCACCATGTCGCAGTTGAATTTGCTGGCCCACTCCCACACGGCGTTCACATTCTCCCAGCCGCCCACGGCGTGGTGCCGCATGACGCCCTTTTCGGAGAACAGTGCCAGATCCTGAATGGCCTGCTCCGGGTCGGTGGTGGAGATCATGTTGTGACCCATGGTGGAGTCCATGTTCAGCACGATGCTGATGCCCCAGCAGTTCTGCACCCAGGTGGGGAAATCGGTGTAGTACACCGCCGACGGCCCCCAGAGGAACGCCCGGTGGCGGGTGGTGCCGCCGAAGGGCTGGTGCCGCCGCTCGTAGGCCTCCAGCATGAGCTTCAGCACCTTGCGGTCGTTGTAGGTGAACTGATCCTCCTGCCCATTCACTGACGCCCATGCGTACAGGCGATACAGGCTCTCGGCGATGCCGCACAGCGCGGAATACGGCGTTTTGAACAGCTCCCACTTCTCCAACTCGATGCGGTTCTGCTCGTTCATATGCTCCGCCCGTGCGAACAGCGCATTCCAGTCGTATTTCTCCCCGTACTGCTCCTCGATGAAAGCGATGGCGTCCTTCAGCATCTGGGTGGAATAGGGGTGGGCGCCCGGCTCGTTGTGGATCATGGCCATGGTCACAGGGAAATCCGGCAGGCCGAACCGCCGCCGCTGGAACATGGAGGTGGCCTCGCTGGCGTTGCAGGGCATGTTGGTGGTCAGCACTGCCTTGCCCACGATGGGAAAATCGTCGTCGATGGCCACGCCCGTCTCCGCCGAGCAGCGGGAGCAGACATCCGCCGCCAGGCCGAAGGACTCCGCCACGTCGATATAGTGAGGCTCCAGATGCTGGTCGATGTCGCAGATGATGAACTCCGGCAGCGTCTGGATGGGGATGGGGATCAGGTTTTTGAAGCCAGTCATAAACAGCGGCGGCATCACCTCGTCCATGGGCACGATGCTGTCCGACAGCTTTCCGCCGCCCAGGCGCCGGTCGTTGGCCAGCACCAGTGCGATCTTTTTAGTCAGGCTGCTGACGATACAGTGCATGTTCATGTGGGCGATCTTCAGCTCCTCGTCCCGGTAGCCCTCAAACAGTCGGTCGATAAACGCAAACGTGCCCAGATAGGAGCCCATCCAGCGGTATTCCCAGAACCCCTTCAGGATGGGGATGGGCGCGGACGCCACCATCTTCCCCATGGCCAGCAGGTTATTGAGCCACGCGGTGTAGTCCACGAACGTATCCTTCACGCCGCGCCATTCTCGATAGCGGGCGATGCCGGTCTTGTCCTCGTAGCGGCTGCGGAGGCCGCCCTTGCCGTTGGCCGCCTGCCACTTGGGGTCGAACCGTTCCAGCTTTTTGTCTATCGCTGCGGCAACAGCATTTGTAAAGTCCTTCAGCTTCACAGGCTCCCCTCCTTCCCCGTGCTGAGCTTCTTGATCTCCAGACTCTCCACAAAGGCCTGGAAGCGGGTACGCAGCTGACCCACGGAGCCGAGATTGTACTCCTTCTCAATGGTGCAGCACGGGATGCCCATCTCCTGCTGGAGGACGTGGCTGGCCAGCACCTTTTCATAGCTCCAGAACTCGCAGAACTTCATGCTCTCATAGATCACGCCGTCGGCGCGGTACTCCCGTACCAGCCGACGCAGCTCCTGATGGCGCTGGTCGATCTTGCCGCCATCCATGAACCGCACGCACTGGTTCCAGTGGAGGTAGTGGCGGCAGATGGCATCAAAGGCCGTCTCGTTCTCCTGTATCCTGATCTCCTCCCGGCCGGGGAAGCCGCCGAAGCAGTAGCGGTCCGCCACCACCATGGCACCGCACATTTCGATGAGCTTGGTGAACTCCGGGTCGTCGATCTCGCTGCCCGCCAGCGCCACACGGGCGCGGAACGGGAACTCCGGCTCCGGACGCCGCGTCTCCAGCTCCGCCAGTGTATCCTCCAGATACGGCAGGATCAGGTCGTGGGGACAGACCTGGCTCACCAGTACGATCACATGGTACTCGTACCCGGTGATAGGCGGGTTTTCCTGCTTCCGTAAATCACCGATGGCCGTGATGACCCGGCACAGCCGGTTGTGGCGCTCCACTGCCTCCCGCAGCGCCTGGTCGGACACGTCCACACCGTAGTGCTCGTGGAGCGCGTCCAACACCTTCAGCTGCAGCTGGGCCTTGTAGTAGTCCAGGCTGGTCCTGTCGCCCTTCATGGGCGGGTCGATGATGGTGGTGAAAAACCGGTCGTTCTGCACCGGATGCAGCAGGGCGAAATGCTCCTCCATCCGCTCCATGGCGGCGCAGCCCTCCGCCCCGAACAGCGCATTCAGATAGTTGAAGCCGCCCTCGATGGCCCGCTCCAGAATACAGCGCACATAGGGACAGTTCCGGTTCGTCATATAGTACGACGCGATCTCCGCCGTGCCGCTGTTGGGCGCCCGCAGCCGGGAGGAAAAGCACCCCTTCAGGTTCAGCAGCACCTCCGGGATGTAGTAGCAGTTGTATCCCAGCGCCAGCTGCCCCTCGTCGATGGCCTGCTGCACCAGTGCGTTGTGGGACTGCTGCAGCAGATCCTCGAAAAAGATCATGTGCTTCAAGTCTTTCATGGGCAAAACTCCTTTTTACAGGGACGCTCCCTGATTTTTGGGGGTCTGTCTTTGCTTGGTGCGCGATATGGTATATTTTATCATTTTTTTGCAAATACCGCAACAACCCGACAGTATTTTTTGTTGATTTTCGCAAAAAAAAGATGACCGCCAAAGCGGTCATCTTTTTTGCAGGATGTTTGTTTACTTCCACAGGGAGCACAGCAGGTCGGTGTAGGCCGAGGGGTTCTCGATGGGCAGCCCCGCGATGAGCAGCGCCTGATTGTACAGGATCTCCGCGTACTTCTTCGCCTTCTCCGGGTCCACCACGCGGGCCGTCTCAAAGGCCAGAAACGCCGGATGATCCACGTTGATCTCCAGGATGCGCTTGGCCTTCAGGCCCAGCTCCGGCTGCACCGCCGTGAAATACTTCTCCATCTCGAAGGTCACGCCCTCGCCGCTGGTCAGGCACACCGGGTGGGTCTTCAGCTTGGTGGAGGCCTTCACCGTGTCCACACGGTCGCCCAGCGTCTCCTTGATGAAGCCGAAAGCGTCCTTGTAGTGCTCCGTCTCGTCCGGCTTCTGCTCATCGCCCAGCTCCAGATCACCGTCGATGGCGGAGCGGAAGGGCTTGTCCTGATACATCCGCAGGATGTCGGATAAGAATTCGTCCGCCTTGTCGGTGAAGTACAGGATCTCCATGCTGTGCTCTTTCAGCAGCTCCGTCTGGGGCATGTGGTCGATGGCCTCCACCGTGTCACCGGAGGCGAAATAGATGAACTTCTGCCCCCCCTGCATCCGGCTCACATACTCCGCCAGCGTCACCAGCTTTTTCTCCGTGGAGGAGTAGAACAGCAGCAGATCCTGCAGCGTCTCCTTCTTGGCGCCGTAGTTGTCCAGCGCGCACATTTTCAGCTGGCGTCCGAAGCTCTGCCAGAACTGCTCGTACTTCTCCCGCTCTTCCCGCAGGAGCCGCTCCAGCTCTGCCTTGATCTTCTTTTCCAGATTGGTGCAGATGATCTTCAGCTGCCGGTCATGCTGCAGCAATTCCCGGGAAATATTCAGATTCAGGTCCGGCGAGTCCACCACGCCGCGGACGAAGTTGAAGCACTCCGGCACCAGATCGGCGCACTTGTCCATGATCATCACACCGGCGGAGTATAGCTGCAGGCCGCTCTCGTAGTCCTCGGTATAGTACCGGCCGTTGGCCTTGGACGGGATGAACAGCATGGCCTTGTAGGTCACGGCGCCCTCGGCGGACACGGTGATGACACTCAGCGGCGGGTTGGGATCGGAAAACCGCTGCTGGTAGAACTCGTCGTATTCCTCCTTGGTGACGTCGCCCTTCTTCCGCTGCCACAGGGGCACCATGCTGTTCAGGGTCTCCCACTCGAACTTCTCCTCGTACTCCGGGTTCTCCTCAGTGCTGCCCTCCTTCAGCACCGGGTGGGGCATCTCCATGCGGATGGGGAAGCGGATGTAGTCGGAATACTTCTTCACCAGCTTGTACAGCGGATACTCCCGCAGGTACTGGCTGTACTCGTCCTTCTCCTCGCCATCCTCCTTGATGTGCATGATGATGTCGGTGCCCACCGTCTCCTTCTCGCAGGGGTCGATGGTGTAGCCGTCCACGCCGGTGGACTGCCACTTCCATGCCTGCTCCTGCCCGTACTTTTTGGTAATGACGGTGATCTCGTCGGCCACCATGAACGCGGAGTAGAAGCCCACGCCGAACTGGCCGATGATATCGGTATCCGCGGCGGCCTCGCCATCCAGCTCCTGCCGGAACTTGAGACTGCCGGAGGAGGCGATGACGCCCAGATTGTTCTCCAGCTCCTCCCGGTCCATGCCGATGCCGTTATCACTGACGGTCAGCAGACGCTTCTCCTTGTCCAGCACAAGCTTGATGGCAAACTCGTCCCGGCTGATGCCCACCTTATCGTCGGTGAGGCTGAGATAGCACAGTTTGTCGATGGCATCGGAGGCGTTGGAGATGATCTCCCGCAGGAAGATCTCCTTGTGGGTGTAGATGGAGTTGATCATCAGATCCAGCAGCCGCTTGGACTCCGCTTTGAATTCTTTTCTTTCCATACAGGACACTCCTTTTGCGTTGATATCGCTTCACAGCGTTTTGGGGAGATGCACAGCGCACCTCCCCGTTGTATACGGTTTGCGGCCGGTCAGTCTCTCCGGCTGATCAGCCAGCCCACACAGGACAGCACCGCCACGGAGGCGGACACGATCATGACGCCCTTCAGCGCCGGGGCCAGCAGCTTTTTCATCTTGCCACCCACGCAGCGGGCCGCCTTACCCGTCAATTTCGCAAACAGCCGCCCGACAGCGGCAGCGCCGCTTTTAGCAGCGGTCAGGCCCAGGGACACGCCCTTCCCTATCAGCGACAGTGCCACGCCCGTCGCCTTTTTTGCCACACCGGCGATCACGTTCAAAATCTTCTTCATGTGCAGCCTCCTTATAGCGTCGTTTTATACCAATTCACAATATCCGTCAAGTTCTCCTGCTTTACAGCGCTGGCGCCTTTTTCCGCCATATCGTAGGTCAGCTGCTGGGCAGGAGTCAGATTCTCTTTGCTTTCCAGCCGCTTGCGGATCTCCCTGCATTTCACCTGCATGATCCACTTGTAAGGTCCGTGGAGCCGCCGGATGTCAAAGCCGCCCTGCAGGGTGAACACCTGCACCTCCGGACCCAGCTTCAGCTTCTGCCGCAGCTTGTCCGACGCGGCCTTTGTGGCCGGGCCCATGCCCACCTGACACACGGCCCGCACCTTGTAGAAGCGGCTGGCCTTGGCATATCCCATGACGTTGTCCGCCATGAGCCAGCCCAGGAAGATGACCTCCCGCTGAGGCTGCGGGTTATGCACCTGACGCAGGTCGTTGACCGGCAGACCGGTCAGCTCTCCCAACATCCGGGCGTACTCCGCAGTGTAGCCGCTGTTGGATGTGTACACGATGGCTGAGATCATAGACATCCCTCCTGTTGCTGTTATTATAGCCCCGCGGCAGCCGTCTGTCAACGCGCCGCTCCCCGGATTTTAGGCATTTCCCTATGATTGACAAGGGAAAATCCTTGTCACCTCTATCGCATGAATCGGTCGATGGCCTGGTTCAGCGCTTCAATGGGTTCCATGTCGTTGGCCTCCACCGCGTCCACGATGCAGTGGGCGATGTGGTCCTTCAGGATCACCCGCCCCGTGCTGTTCAGGGCGGAGATCACGGCACTGAGCTGCACCAGCACCTGGGCGCAGTCCTCGCCGCGCTCGATCATTTTCCGCACCGCCTCCAGATGCCCCTGCGCCCGGGAGATTCGGTTGAGCACCGCCTTCGTCTGCTCGTGGGAATGCTGGTGGCTGTGGATATGGACATTCCCGTTCTCGTCCACATGGGTGTGGACATGGTTCTCGCTCATTGTATTGCTCCTTTTTAAACAGGCCCCGCCCTCCCTACGGAGGGCAGGGCCCTTCTGCGTGTGTCAGGCGCGGGCCATGCCCTTCTGGCGTGCGTACTCGGCGGCGCCCAGCGCGCCCATGAGCTGCGGATCGGTCTTCAGGTCGATGACCTTCAGCTTCAGTACGTGCTCGATGGCCTGCTTCAGTCCGGCGTTCTTGGCGCAGCCTCCCGTCAGCGTGATGGCGTCCGTGGCGCCCGCTTTCTTGCTCATGACGAAGCACCGCTTTGCCACTGCCATCTGGATGCCCGCCGCGATCTCGTCCATGGGCTTGCCCTCGCCCACCAGCGTAATGACCTCGCTCTCCGCGAACACCGTGCACTGCGCCGTAATGGGGATCACATTCTTCGCCGTCAGGCTCAGGTTGGAGAACTCCGGCAGGCTCATCTCAAAGCTCCGGGCCATGGCCTCGTAGAACCGGCCCGTGCCCGCCGCGCACTTGTCGTTCATGGCGAAATTCTTCACTGTGCCGTCCGTGTCGATGGAAATGCCCTTCACGTCCTGGCCGCCGATGTCGATGATGGCCTTCACCGTGGGGTCGGTGACGTGGACGCCCATGGCGTGACAGGAGATCTCAGAGATGTTCTCGTCGGCGAAGGGTACCTTGTTCCGGCCGTAGCCCGTGCCGATGAGGTAGCCCAGCTCCTCGGAGGACTTCAGCCCCACCTTGTTCAGCACCTCCTCCATGGCCAGCTTGGCGCTGACCTCGGAGTTGATCTTGCTGCGGATGGTGGTATCGGCGCAGATCTTGCCGTTCTCGTCCAGAATTACTGCCTTTGTGTAGGTGGACCCTACATCGCAGCCGCCGTAATATTTCATGGTCTTCTCTCTCCCTCGCAATTATTTGTTATACTCGTAATGGGGCTTATCCATATCATACTTCTGCTTCAGCGGGTCGCGGCGCTCCATGCGGTCATAGTGGCGGCACAGGAACGGCTCCACACCGTAGAACAGGGCCTTGCCGTCCAGATCGAAGAAAAACACGGCAAACAGCGCGGCGTACACGCCCATTCCGATGAGGATGATCTTTTTCAGTATTTTCAGCACCTTGCGCATTTTTTGGCTCCTCCTTTTACCAGCTCATGGAATCGTCGAACTCCAGCAGGGACGGATCCAGCGGCTCCTCGTGCATGACGGTGGTCATGTAGTCGTTGATGATGCTGCGGATCTCCGCACGGGAGACGTTGCGCTTATCGGGCAGCGCGTGGGGCATCCAGATGGCGTGGATGTTCCGGGCGCGGAACTCGTCCTCGAACAGGCCGTGAACGCCCTGCATACCCTTGCACAGCAGCTGGTCGTACATCATGACCATGTCGCAGTGGAACCGCTCCATGTTCTCCCACAGCTCAAAGATGTGGTGCATGCCGCCCACAGCCATGCGCCGCATAGGTGCCCACTCGTGGTACCGCGCCATATCCTCCAGCGTATTCTCGTAATTGTCGGTGCGCAGGGTCATGTCAAACATCAGGGAGTCCATGTTCATGATGGTGTTCAGGCCCCAGCAGTTATACGCCCAGGTACACCAGTTGGAGTAGTACAGCGGCGCACACGACCACGCGATGACGCGGTGGCGGGTCAGGGGGAAGTTGTTGATGCGCTGCTCCACGCACTTCTCCATGATCTTGCGGACCTTCTTGTCCGTCTCATGCCAGATGGGCAGGTCGCCGTACTGCGCCTGATAAATGCGGTACAGCGCCTGGGACACGCCGTTGATGGGGTAGTAATTGGTGTTGGCCGCCACATCCCACTTCTCCCATTCGAAGCGCTGCAGCTCGTTCTGGCTCTCCAGCTTTTTGCACAGCTGCTGGTAGTCGAAGGGCACGCCAGTCTGCTCCTCGATAAACTTCCAAGCCTCCTCGATCTCCTTCATACAGTGCTTCTGCACCAGCGGATCGTCGAACTGCATGGGCTGGGGCATGGCGAACAGCGGCTTGTCGATGAGCCAGTCCTGGATGATGGAGGTGGCCACGGAGCCGTCGCAGGCCTCGTTGGAGGTGATGACCGCCTTGTAGTAGTCGGGCACATCGTCCAGCACGAACAGGCCGGCCTCCGCCTGGCACATGGGGCAGGGATCGCCGGGCAGACCCAGAGACTGCACCGCGTCGATGTAGTTGAGCACCGTGTGGTTGTTGACGTGGCAGGTGACGAAATAGGGGATCATCTGGAGGGGGACGTTCTCCACTTCCTTGCTGAACGGGTAGAAGATGCCGCCCCACACCGTCTCGTCGTGGGCGATGGTCTTGTCGTGCCGCGCCTGCACCTTCTTGCTGCCCTTGTTGGTGTTCAGGTCGTTGCGGAACATCTGCATGAACTGGAAGATGGTGGCGTTGGTCATGGCCCGGTAGTGCTGGGGACAGGCCCGCAGCGCCTCGCCCCGGAGGCCCTCCATGCCGCGGTCGAACCAGTGCAGCACCGGCAGATAGGTCTGGCCCATCCAGCGGTAGCGCCAGCAGCCCTTGGCAAACGTCCAGATGCCGCCGTAGCGCATGACGTCGTACACCAGCATGGCGTAGTTATACATCCACACCTTGTGGAAATAGTAAAACGTGTCCTTCACGCCGCGCCACTCGCGGTGCTTGTACAGGCCGGTCTTGTCGCAGTACAGGTCGCCCAGGCGGCGCTCGCCGTGGGGCTTGCCGTACCAGAAGTCCTTGGCCAGCTTCTTATAATCCGTGGTCTTCAGCTTTTCCGCCACGCTCTTGAAGTCGATCTTCTTCATCTCTTGACGCCCTCCTGGATCTTCTTGATCTCCACGCTCTCGATGAACGCCTGGAACCGGGTACGCAGCTGGCCGCTGGCGGAGTTGATGTACTCCTTCTCAATGGAACAGACGGGGAACCCGAAATCGCGCTGGAGCACGATGGTATCGATGACCCGCTCATAGCTCCAGTACTCGCAGAACTTGTTGGAGGCCACGATGATGCCGTCTGCCTTGTACTCCCTGGCCAGGTCGGCGATGTACTGCTTGCGGCGGCGCATCTCGTTCTGCTCCATAAAGCGGGTGCACTGGCTGGTCAGCAGATAGTGCCGGGCAATGGCCCGCAGGGGCGTCTCCCCCTCCCGGATCTCGATGGGCTGGCGGGACTCCATGGCACCGTAGCAGTAGCGGTCAGCCACCACCAGCGCGCCGCAGCTCTCGATGAGCTTGGTGAAGTCCGGGTCGTCGTTCTCGCTGCCGGCCAGCAGCACCTTGCAGCGGTACTGGGGTCTGGCGTCCGGCTCGCGGGTCTTCAGCTCCTCCAGCGTGTCCCGCAGCTTGTCGATGATGAGATACTTGGGACAGGACGTGGTCACCAGATTGATGACGTGGAACTCATATCCGGTGATGGTGGGCTGGTCCAGCTTGCGGTACTCGCCGATGGCCTGCACGATGCGGCACAGCTCGTTGTGCTCCTCGATGGCCTTGCGCAGCACCTCGTCGGAGGTGTCCACGCCATAGTTATCACGGAGAAAGTCCAGCACATGGGCCTGCAGCTGCCCTTCGTAATGGTCGATGCTGTTGACGGTCTTTTTGAACGGGACGTCCGTGAACTCGCACTTGAACCGCTCGTTGTTGATGATGCCGGGCATCCGCTGCAGATGCTCCTGGAACCGGCAGGTCACGGTACATGTCTCGGTGGCCAGCTGGGCATCCAGGAAGTTGAAGCCGCCCTCCAGCGCCCGCTCCAGCAGGCTGCGGCCGTAGTGGCAGGTACGGGCGGACATGTAGTACGTCGCCATATCCGGCGAGGTGCAGCGGGGTGCGCGGAGCCGCACGGAGAAGCAGCCCGGCAGGTCCAGCAGCACCTCCGGCATGAAGTAGCAGGTGTAGCCCAGCGCCAGCTTTCCATCGTCACGGCCCTGCTTGACAAGGTCGTTGTTTGCCTCCTGAAGCAGGTTCTCAAAGTAGATCAGGTGTTTCAGGTCCCTCATTTCTCATCCTCCTAAAAATCAACGGAAAACGCGTCAGTCTCTTGCAAAATTATACATAATTGTGCTTTTTTTGTCAATTAAATTGTTCACTTTGCATAGATATTGGACACTTTCCTTCTATCTGTCCGTTAAATCTGCAAAAAGCGGAAGCGAATTGACTTCTCCCCCGCCCCGTGGTAAGATAGGGCCAGCTTTGAACAGGAGGTGCACCTATGTGCCAGCACGAACATGACCACGAGCATAGCCATTGCCATGACCACGAACACCACCACGCCCACGACGTCCACTCGCCGGAGGAGACGCTGGCGCTGCTGACATACATGCTGGGCCACAACCGCCATCACGCGGAGGAGCTGCACGAGCTGGCTCACAGTGTAGACGGAGAAGCGCAGCAGCTGCTCCATGACGCTGTGGTGGACTTCACGCTGGGCAGCGAGAAGCTGGAAGATGCCCTCCGCATTCTGAAGGGGGAATGAGCATGTGTCTGTCCACCGTCTATAACACCGCGCAGCAGATGCTGTGCAAAAATGTGGCCTCCGTCACGGAGAAGGACGGCCGCTTGATCTTCACGGACATCATGGGCATCCCCACCGCCGTCACCGGCAGCATCCAGAAGATCGACCTGATGGAGAACATCATCATTGTCCGCCAGCCCTGACACGCCCCATGCAAATGCACAAAAAAAAGAGACGGCAAAGCCGTCTCTTTTTTTTGTGCGCTTTTACCGCCGCACGACCTCCCGTCCATCGGACCAGACGGATACGATGTTGTGCCGGTGGGTCATGTAGATGGCCCGCTCGAACCGCTCCCGCACCGACAGCGGATGGCTGGCCTCCGGGAAGTCGCCGTCGTCGATGACCACCGCGTGGAGCCTGTCGCCCACCGCAAAGCCGTCCCCGGCGCCGAAGTATTTGTGTCCCGCCGTGGTGCCCAGATAGTAGCCCTCCGGCACCGTCAGGAAATCCGGGTGCCAGCCGTCCGTGACACGCCGCGCCTTGGAGGTGCGGATGGTCATGGTGATGACCTTGTACATGGGCAGCTGCGCCCCGCCGGCGATGTCGCTGCCCAGCGTGACCCACAGGCCCTCGTTGACCATCTTCCGCACGGGACACAGGCCTGAGCAAATGTTCACGTTGGAATCCGCGCAGTGGGCTACCACCACGCCGGCCTCCCGGATGGCTCTGCGCTCCCGCTCGTCGGAGTGGACGCAGTGGGCCATCACCGTGTGGTCTTTCCACAGGCCGTACTTGTCATACGTCTCCCAATACTGCTTGCAGTCGGGGTGCAATTCATGCACCCACTCGATCTCGTGGGTATTCTCCGACAAGTGGGACTGGACGTACAGTCCCCGCTCCCGCGCCAATCGCCCCAGCGCCGTCATCAGTTCATCGGTGCAGCTTGGGGTGAACCGGGGCGTGAGGATGGGCTTCACATGCTCAAAATGACAGCCGTCCAGCCAGCGTACCGTCTCTCGAATGGACTCCTCCGTTGTCTCCTGCAAAACGCCGGGCAGGCCGTTGCGGTCCATGTTCACCTTGCCCACATAGCCGGTAACACCGGCACGCTCCAGCTCGTCCATCAGGATCCAGGTGGCCTCCGTATGCAGGGAGGAGAACATGCACACCCGCGTAGTACCGCTGGTGATGAGGTCACTGGCCAGCCGGCGGTACACCCGCCTGGCGTAGTCCGTGTCGGCAAACCGCGCCTCCGTGGGAAACGTGTAGGTACTCAGCCAGTCCAGCAGCGGTAAGTCCATGCCCATGCCCAGCATGGGATACTGGGGCGCGTGGAGGTGCATGTCCGCGAAGGACTGCATCAGCAGCCGGTCACCGTAGTCCCGTACCTCCGCCTGCGCCAGCTCCTCCGGCAGCGTGGGATATACGCCGCGGATCACGCCATCCTCCAGCACCATGTAGCCGTGCTCCAGAATGGACAGCTCCCCCATTTTCGGCGCGTGGACGATACTGCCCCGTAATACCTGTGTCATGCGTCATGCCTCCCGTGCAAAAAATAAAAGGCGTCCTGACCTCCGTCAGAACACCCATAGTGGCGCCGTCGGCGGCGCCGTAGAAACGTCCCGCGCCGTTGCCGCAGGACTATATGAGCTATATTCTATGACAAGTATAGCAGTTTCCTCCCCTTTTGGCAAGGGGTAAATGCGTCTTCCTGCTCCCGGCCGCCAAAAGGCCCGCCCCGGTGACCGGAGCGGACCTTTCGTGCCTTTGCAGTTTTGAGCCTCATGCTTACTTAGCGGTAGCGGAGACGGTGGCGGTGCAGTCCCTGCTGAGGGCTTTGCCGTTGGCGGAGACGCCGCGCACCGTGTAGGTGTACGTCACGCCCGCCACGGCGGTCTTATCCACATAGCTGGTGCCGGTGGCCGTCGTGGTCAGCGCCGTCCAGCTGGTATTCGCGGCATCCTTGCGGTAGACCTTGTACGTTGCCGCGCCTGCCGCTTCCTTCCACGTTACCTGAATACCGCCGTTGACTGCCTTGGCGCTCACCAGCGTCACATTGGCGGGTCTGCTGACGGGCTTGGGCATGGTGGCGCTGGTGGCGGCCGCCTCCGCGGTGGGGAAAGCTGTGGAAAAAGCAAAAAGGACACGGAGTGCAAAAGCACTCCGTGTCCTTTTTTGCTTTGCGGGTATCAGCCGGTTTTGGGGCTGCTATAAATTACATTGTAACGGATATTGGCGGTGGTCAGAGGTGTGTTGCCGTCGCCGATGGAAATAGACTCCCAATCCGACTCACTGCCGGTGTAGCCCACATCGCTCAGAGCATTACAATCGGCAAAGGCGCTGGTGCCGATGGCCTTGATGGTAACAGGGAGGTATACGCTCCTAAGTCTTACGCATCCCCGGAAAGCGGCATTGCCGATCACAGAGGGGGCGGTGATCGTCGAGCCGTTTCCGGTGCTGACCGTTTTATACGGCAAGGAGAGAGAATAAAGCCTCGTGCAGTTCTGGAACGCGCAGTCGCCGATCTCCTCCAGCGTATAGGGGAAGGAAACGCCCGTTATGCTGCTGCAGTCCGAGAAGGCGTTTTGTCCCACATAGGTGACGCCGGTTTCAATACGCACGTAACTGACTGCATTCCGGTAGCCGGCGGCAATCCAAGGCGGCGTAACACCGCCGCTGCTATTGGACTGGCCGTAGTCATACATCGCGCCCTTACCGGAAATGGTCAGGGTGTTGTCGGAGGTCAGCGTCCACGTCAAATTCGCGCCGCACTTGCCGTGGGCGAGCTCGGTGAACGCCATGGCGCCGGCACCGTACTTGTCGTAGTCGGGGCTGAGGGTGCCGTCAGCGGCGATGCCGCGCACGGTGTAGCAATACAGTATGCGGTCCTGAACATTCGTGTCGGTGTAGCGGGTGCCGGACACATTTGCAATGCCCGTCCACTTGGTCTCGCCCTCCGCCTTGCGGTACACACGGTATTTTACCGCGCCGTCCGCCTTATTCCATGTCACGGTGATGCTGCCGCTGGCTGTCGCCGTGGCACCGGTCAGCGTCACGGTGGCGGGTGCGGCGGTGGCGGAAACGCCGGTCTTGTTGTAGCCGGAGCTGATGGTCTTGCCGTCGGAGGCGACGCCGCGTACCGTGTAGGTGTACTTCACACCCGGCTGGACGCTCTCATCGGTGTAGCGGGTGCCGGACACATTTGCAATGCCCGTCCACTTGGTCTCACCGGGGCTCTTGCGGTACACACGGTATTTCACCGCGCCGGCGGCCTTCTGCCACGTCACCAGAATGCCCGCAGAATCGGCCTTGGCGCTCACCAGCACCACCTTTGCCGGGGCGATGACGGCGCTGACGCCGGCCTTGTCGTAGCCGGAGCTGAGGGTCTTGCCGTCGGCGGCGATACCGCGCACCGTGTAGGTGTACTTCACACCCGCCACAGCGGTCTTGTCCACATAGCTGGTACCGGTAGCGCTGCTGGTCAGCACCTTCCAGCCGGTGTTGGTCGTATCCTTGCGGTACACACGGTATTTCGCCGCGCCGTCCGCCGCCTTCCACGTTACCTGAATGCCGCCGTTGACCGCCTTGGCGCTGCTGAGGGTCACAGTGGCGGGGGC
>CAKTPQ010000013.1 GCA_934591745.1 uncultured Oscillospiraceae bacterium | reverse complement strand
CCATGCGGTCAAAGATCTCCTTCATCGAATCCAGAGACATCTTCATCCTCCTCCTTGTCGTAGTAGGTCATGGAAAGGATCCCCGGCAGCTCCGACAGGAACGCCACCTGATTGGGCTTGAGGTGCTGGTCCGTCTCGATGACCATCAGGGCGTCGCCGCCCCGTTTGTGGCGGTACAGGCTCATGTTGGCCACATTGACCCGCAGCTGGCTGAGGATGGACGTCACCGCCGCCACCGTGCCGCTGGCGTCCTCGTTGCGGATGACCAGCGTATTGTACATACCGGTGAAGTTGACGTCGATACCGTCCAGCTTGTTGACCATGATACGCCCGCCGCCCAGGGACGACGCCTGCATCACCAGGGTCTTGCCGTCGGCGGACCAAGCCTCGATAACGGCGGTGTTGGGGTGGGCGTCCCGCAGGCTGATCTCGTCGATGGTGTAGGTCAGGCCGGCCTTCTTCGCCTCGTCAAAGGCAAAGGGCAGCCGGGGGTCGTCAGGCTTCATGCCCAGCAGACCGCCCACCAGCGCACGGTCGGTACCGTGGCCCGCGCCTGTCTCGGCAAAAGAACCGTACAGGTGGATGGCGGCTTTCACCGGCGGCGCGCCCAGCAGGGAGCGGGCCATGGAGCCGATCCGGGCCGCGCCCGCCGTGTGGGAGCTGGACGGGCCGATCATCACGGGGCCCAGAATGTCGAAAATATCCAGCATAGGAAAAAACTCCTTTCGTGGAATGGAAAGCGGGTAGCATCGCCATCATAGCATACATTTTTCCCAAATGCGAGGGGGCAAAACAAATATTTTCGCAGGGCGCGGCGCGGGACAGATATGCCTTGCCATCCGGGGACAGGCGTGGTATGATACGGGCGACTTAACAACGAAAAGAGGCTGGAGGATCATGGAAGTCACACCGCTGAAGCTGCACCCGTGCTACAAGGACTATCTCTGGGGTGGGGAGCGCCTGCGCAGGGATTATCACAAGGCGGATGCACCGGACATCACGGCGGAGAGCTGGGAGCTGGCCCAGCGGCCGGAGGGAGTCTCCGCAGTGGAGAGCGGCCCGCTGGCAGGCAAGACACCCGGCGATCTGGCGGCACTGGACAAAGATGCCTTTTGGGGCGCGGACTGCGCGGGGATGAGGGACTTCCCGCTGCTGGTGAAGCTCATCGACGCCCGGAAGGACCTGTCCATCCAGGTACACCCCTCTGATGAGACGGCCCTGCGGGAGCAGGGCGAAGCGGGGAAGGCCGAGATGTGGTACATCGTGGACTGCGATGAGGGCGCCGCCATCTATTTCGGCTTCGCACAGGAGATCACGCCGGAGGAGTTCCGCCGCCGGGCGGAGAACGGCACCATCTGTCAGGTGCTGAACCGGGTGCCGGTGCAGAAAGGCGATACGTTCTTCATTCTGCCCGGCACCATCCACGCCATCTGCGCCGGTATCCTCATCGCCGAGATCCAGCAGAACTCCAACACCACCTTCCGGGTCTACGACTACCAGCGCCGGGGCGCCGACGGGCGGCTGCGGCCCCTGCATCTGGACCGGGCGGCTGCGGTACTGGACTACACACCGCTGGCGGCACGATCCTGTGCGCCCCGCGCCGTCACGGAGCATGGGGGATACACGGCGGCGGAGCTGTTCGCCTGCGATTACTTCTCCGTGGAGCGGCTGGATGTCCGCACCGGCGCGGCGCTGCACTGCGGCGGCGACTCCTTCCGGCACCTGCTGTGCGTGGCAGGGGAGGGCGCCATCGTCCACGGCGGCGTACGGTATCCCCTGCGGCAGGGGGATTCGTACTTCCTGCCCGCCGCGCTGGGGGCCTATGCCGTGGAGGGCGCGTGCCGCGTGCTGCTGAGCCGGGTGTGACCGCAACAGACTGTTGCTCGTCTGCGGCGGCGATCTATGCTACGTGGTGCCGAATCTGAAGCACTGGAAAGAGTGAACGCAAGACAGCAAAAGACCCAGCCGTAAGGCCGGGTCTTTTCCGTTATCGGGCAGTTCAGTTCAGGAAGTCCTTCAGCTTCTTGGAGCGGGAGGGATGACGCAGCTTCCGCAGGGCCTTGGCCTCGATCTGACGGATGCGCTCACGGGTAACGTTGAACTCCTTGCCGACCTCCTCCAGCGTGCGGGTGCGGCCATCCTCAATGCCGAAGCGCAGCTTCAGCACCTTCTCCTCACGGGGCGTCAGGGTGCTGAGCACGTCCACCAGCTGCTCCTTCAGCAGGGTGAAGCTGGCGGCCTCACTGGGCTCGCTGGCGGCCTCGTCGGGAATGAAGTCGCCCAGATGGGAATCCTCCTCCTCGCCGATGGGCGTCTCCAGCGACACAGGCTCCTGGGCGATCTTCAGGATCTCCCGGACCTTGTCCACGGGCATGTTCATCTCCTCGCTGATCTCCTCGGGACTGGGATCGTGGCCCAGCTCCTGCAGCAGCTGGCGGGAGACGCGGATGACCTTGTTGATGGTCTCCACCATGTGGACGGGGATGCGGATGGTACGGGCCTGGTCGGCAATGGCGCGGGTGATGGCCTGCCGGATCCACCATGTGGCGTAGGTGGAGAACTTATAGCCCTTGGTGTAGTCGAACTTCTCCACGGCCTTGATGAGACCCAGATTGCCCTCCTGGATCAGATCCAGGAACAGCATGCCGCGGCCCACATAGCGCTTGGCGATGGACACCACCAGACGCAGGTTGGCCTCGGCCAGCTGCTGCTTGGCGCGCTCGCCGGCCTTGATCTGCTTTTTCAACTGGGCCTGTTCCTCATCGGAGAGCGTCTCGCCGTTCTCCTCCGCCTCGTCCATCCGGGCCTGTGCCTCGCGGCCGGCGGTCATAGCTGTGGCCAGCTCCACCTCCTGATCGGCGGTGAGCAGCGGTACCTTGCCGATCTCCTTCAGGTACATACGCACGGGATCGTCGATGTTGAAGCTGTCCACCAGCGAGTTGGGGTCGACCAGCTCCTCCTCCTCGATCTCCTCGATCTCCTCCATGGCCGGCTCGCCGTCATCATCAGGCAGGTCAGCCAGGAAATCCTCGGTGCCCACCTCAATGCCCAGCGTCTCCAGCGAGTCGTAGATGGAGTCCATCTGGTCGCCGTCCAGATCCATCTCGTCCAGCACCTCGGACAGCTCACCGGCATCCAGACGGCCCTTTTTCTTGCCCTTGACGAACAGCTCCTTCAGCTTCTCGTTGGTGGTCAGCAGGGCGGCGGCGGGCAGGGCGGCGATGGTCTTGTCATCCAGCTTGCCCTTGGAACCCATGGGATGCTTATCATCAGCCTTTTCGGCCTTATCGGCGGGTTTGGCGTCCTTTGCCGTTTTTTCGGGCTTCGCGTCCTTTTCGGGCTTGTCCTCGGCCAGCAGGGCGTCGGCCATCTCCTCCAGCTGCTGGGCGGTGTACTTTTCGTCAGTCATGTTCGCTTTCCTCCGTAACCTTTCTTATCTTTATAGGTATCGCGGGCGGCAGCCAGCGCGTCCATGGTGCTGCGGCCGCTGCGTTTTGCACATTCCTCGCGGATGATGCGGATATAGTCTGCCAGCGCCTGGGGGGCGTTGGCGGCGGACTCCGGCTTTTGCAGGAGCGTGGTCAGATGGCTCATCTCCTCCGGCGTCAGCGCGGCGGACAGCGCCGCCATGCTGCTGCCGCCCCGGCAGCGCCACAGCTCGCTGTAAATGCGGCCCAGCAGGGGCGAGGAGAACTCCTCCTCCCGCAGGGGCGGCTGGTCGGGGAACAGGCTGTCGTCCTGCATCAGCAGGCGGATAACGCCCTCCTCAGCCATGGCGCTGCGCAGATCGTCGTAGCGGATGGCCCGCTCCGTAGGTTGGAGGCTGCGGCTCAGGTTCAGCTCCTGCCGCTCCTGGATTTTCCGGTCGCGGGCGGTGCGGCGCCTGAAGGCGCGCTGCACCTCCAGCTTCATGGCCTCCGGCGACAGGCCCGCCGTCTGGGCGGCGCGGTTGGTGTATACATCCCGCTCCACGGCGTTTTCAAGTTTACATAATTCTTCCGCCATCTCCCCGGCGTAGCCGATGCGTCCCTCGTCGGAGGTGAGGTCGTATTGGGCGGCGATCTGGGCCATGCGGAACTCCACGCCGTTCTCACTGCCGGAAAGCAGGTTTTCAAAGGCGGCGGGGCCATGGTTTTTAATGAAATCGTCGGCGTCCTGTTTGACAGGCCTGCCGTCCACCATGCGGTTGGGCAGCTTCAGGACCTTGACGGTGAATTCGGAGTTGTTCAGCAGCTCCAGCGCCCGCTGGGTGGCCAGCTGACCGGCATTGTCGTTGTCGTAGCACAGCACCAGCTCCTTGGTGAAGCGGCTGAGCAGGCGGGTCTGCTCCACAGTGAGGGCTGTGCCCATAGAGGCCACGGCGTTATCGAAACCGGCCTGATGCAGCGTCACCACATCCAGATTGCCCTCGCAGAGGATGATGTTGGGCCGCTTGGTCTTCTTGGCCAGATTCAGCCCGTAGAGGATGCGGCGCTTGCTGTATGTAATGGTCTCGGTGGTGTTCATGTACTTTGGCTCGGAGTTGTCGATGACGCGGCTGCCGAAGCCCACCACATCGCCCCGTGTGTCGATGACCGGCAGCATCAGCCGGTTGCGGAACTTGTCGTACAGCCGGCCGTTCCTGCCGTTGACCACCAGTCCGGCGGCCAGCAGCTCCTGCTTGGAGTAGCCCTTGCGGGTCATGGCGGTGAGCAGCCCGTCCCACCGGTCGGGGGACGCGCCCATGCCGAAGCGGACGGCGATGTTTTTGCGTATCTGCCGCTTGTCCAGATAGGCCTGCACCGCCGCGCCCTCCGGGGAGCACAGCAGGTCGTAGTACCAGCGGGCGGCGTCCCGGTTCAGCTCCAGCACCCGGCGGCGCAGCTTATCCGTGCTGCTCTGCTCTTCCTCCTCCGGCACCGGCAGGTTGGCCCGCTTGGCCAGAAACCGCACAGCCTCGGGAAAGGTGAGGTTCTCAATGTCCATGATGAAGTTGATGACGCCGCCGCCCTTTTTGCAGCCGAAGCAGTGGTAGATCTGCTTGTCCGGCGACACGGAGAAGGAGGGCGTTTTTTCGTTGTGGAACGGGCACAGGCCGAACAGGTTGCCGCCCTTGCGCTGCAGGGCGACATAACCGGACACTACGTCCACGATATCGCTGCGGGCGATCAGCTCATCCAGAAAGCGCTGGTCGAACACGGAAACGTACCTCCTTTCCCGGAATAGGCGGCTTGCATAGGTGCATGCAACAAACCGTCACGATAAAGTATACCGCAAAAAACGGCGACTTCCTCTTTTTTTGCGAAAAAATTTGAAAAAAGACGGCGCAGCCGCAAAATGCCGGGCGCAGCCGCCCCGCACAACAGCGCTGTTGTGATCCCACCGCGGGAGGGGCGGCGCTCCGCGCAAAAAAAGACGAGGCCGAAGCCTCGTCTTTTTTGTTAAGAACTAAGTTCTAAATTAGAACTCCTTCTTCTTGCCGATCACAACAGCGGAACCAGCAACGCTCATCAGAGCCATACCAGCGTACATAGCGACACCGGCGTCGAAGGTCTTGGGAGAGTTGGTGGTGGTAGTGCCCTTGGTCTCGGGGTTGGTAATCAGGGTGCCGTCGTAAGCGACATAGTAAGCATCCTTACCATCGCGGACCAGCTCCAGAGTCAGCTTGGAATCCTTGTTCTCAAAGGCATTCTCATACAGCTTACCGGTAATGGGGCACTTGGAGCACTTGGCAGTCATAGCCTTGGTGTCCAGAACCCAGTCGTGGCCGTTCACAACGTCCTTCAGCAGGCTGCTGGTGGCGTCCACATTCTTGACCAGGATGATCTCGCCGTCAACCAGAACGTTGATGTTGCCCTTGTCGGTAGCATAGGCCAGATAGACGTTCTTGTCAGCATCCTTGTAGGTGTAGAACTTGGTGTCCTTGTCGAAGTCGGAAGCATCGAACTGACCGCACTTGGTGCCCACGTTGGTGTACTTGTCACCAGCGTAATCGTAGTAGACGGTGTCAGTCTCAGCCAGATACATATAGACGTTCTTGGTGCCAACGTTCTTCACGGCGAACTCAGCGTCCTTGGCAGCGACCTCAATATAGGTGTGGTTGCCGCCGAACTCGTCGACAGTCCAGTACGCGATGTTCTGGTCGTCCTTGTCGGCCTTCCAGAAGCGCAGGGTGTAAACATCCTTGGCTTCGGTATCGCCGCTGATGTTGTAAACGAGCTCCTTGGTGTCGGGCTTCGTGTACAGGTTGGCCTTGACGGTCTTCTGTGCTGCGAAAGCAGTGGTGCACAGAGCCAGAGCCATGACCATAGCCAACACAGTTGCAATGATCTTCTTCATGTTTGATTTCCTCCATAAAAATTTTGTTGATCGGCTCCCCGTCCCGCCGTGCCCGCGGTCTACAACGGAAACATCATTCTGTTGTAGATCACAGACCCGGAAAGTCCGGTTCGCCTTTCACGGTCACAGTATATCATATCCGCGAAATAAATCAAGGGACTTGGACCCGTCAAATGCGAAAAAACTCATAAATAAATGTTAAAAAAGAATTAAATCTCCGAAAACGTGCTGAAATTCTAAAGAATCAGGCGTATACACGCACTTTTCCAGTGTGTTTCACAGGGGATGCGGAGAGCGTTTCATCTGAAATGTGTAAAATGATTTGCTGATTTTAACGATAAAATGTATTTGCATTCATCAATATTACGATGCACCGGAATAAAATCGAGATTTCTTTACTAAGTGAAAGCGTTTTCGCGGACAGTTTGTAACAAATTGCCCGCCGGAGGGACGCATTTCGCGTCATATGACCAGCCGCATCCGCTCCAGACAGCGACGGTGCTCGGCGCCGGTGCTGCGGATGTAGAGCCGGGTAGTCTCGATGCTGCTGTGGCCCAACAGGTCGGCCAGTTTTCCCAGATCGGTATCCAGCGCGTAGAAGCTGCGGGCAAACAGGTGGCGCAGGTTGTGGGGGAACACCTTTTCCTCCGCCACGCCTGCCGTGCGGCACAGCTGCTTCATCTCCCGCCAGATGTTGCTGCGGTCCAGCGCCGCACCGGAGCCGGTGACAAAGATGCTGCCGCTGCCGATGTGCCGTTCCGCCGCGTAGCGCAGCAGCCGCTCCTGCAGCTGCAGAGGCAGCAGCACGCGGCGGGATTTCCCCTTGCACCGCACGTTGGCCGCGCCGCAGCGGGCGGCCTCCACCGTGATGGCGGACAGCTCGCTGATGCGGATACCGGTGGCGCACAGCGTTTGCAGCAGCAGCGCCGTGCGGGCGCGCCCCGCCTGTTGTGCCGTCCGCACCAGCAGGACGTACTCGGTGTAGGTCAGCTCCTTCTCCTCCGGGCAGTAGGTCTGATACTGCACCCGCAGGCGGCGGACGCGGCAGTCCTCCCGGCCGATGCACTGCAGAAAGCGGTTCAGCCCTGCCAGCATGGCGTTGACGCTGGCCGGTGCGTAGCTGCGGGTCAGCGCCGCCTTGTAGCTGACGGCGGCATCCTGCGTCAGGGGGCTGTCGCCCAGATAGGCGGCGAACCGCCGGGCGTCCCGGGCGTATTTGCGGATGGTGGCGATGCTCTTTTCCTCATTTTGCAGGCAGCGCACGAATTTGTCAAGCTGCTGCTCTGTGATGGTCATGTCCATGGTGAACCTCCGTTTTCGGCAAAATTTCACCTTATTATAATATAGCGGGGGAAGCCGCTCCGGGCGGCACCGCTTTTTTGCAACAGAATGATGTTTCCGTTGTAGACCGCGGGCACGGCGGGACGGGGAGCCGATCAACAAAATTTTTATGGAGGAAATCAAACATGAAGAAGATCATCGCAACTGTTCTTGCTATGGTCATGGCTCTGGCTCTGTGTGTTACCGCTTTCGCGGCCACCACTTCTTATGCTGGCTATGGTCCCGATGGCAAGGAGATCACCAAGGATGCCAAGTACACCTATGAGAAGGTCGACGCCGACTATGATCGTGACCACGGTCATGGCAACGTTGCTTACTACTGGGTCAAGGCCGGTGACGATACCTATGGTTACTTTGTCTCCGCTGATGCCAAGTCCTATGACCTGAAGCTGACCAACGCCAGCAAGGCTCCCGTGTATCTGGCTCAGCTGGATGCCGAGGGTGACGCTTACTATGACTACAAGGCTACCGTGTTCACCAAGATCGGTGACAAGTGCGGCCAGCTCGACCTGGAGAAGGACGAGACCGGTTATGTCGTGTCCTTCAATGACGAGACCACCTATTATGTCGCCGCTTCCAAGGGCAGCTACAACCTGCTGGTCAACGGCGAGGTCGTGAAGGCCAACCTGGTTAAGGGTCTGGTCGCTCATGACTGGGCTGCCAACTCCTTCGACAAGAACGGCAACGCTGACTCCTACAAGTGCAAGACTTGCGGTACCGTTGCTAAGGTCTATGAGACCGTCGAGGCCGCTGAGGCTGCCGGCGCCAAGACCACCGAGGTCAAGAATGGCCAGATCATCGGCTTCACCTATGAGGCTGCTGACACTGTCAAGACCAACACCACTACCACCACCAACTCTCCCAAGACCTTCGACGCCGGTGTCGCTATGTACGCTGGTATGGCTCTGATGAGCGTTGCTGGTTCCGCTGTTGTGATTGGCAAGAAGAAGGAGTTCTAATTTAGAACTTAGTTCTTAACAAAAAAGACGAGGCTTCGGCCTCGTCTTTTTTTGTTAAAAACACACTTTTAGCAGGTACAGTCCCCCGCAGCTATGCCGCAGGGGACTGTACCTGCACGGATGCTGCAGATGCGGCAAAAAATTGTGAGGGACGGCGAAAAAATATTGATTTTTCCGGCGCAGTCCTGTAAAATATAAACGACAATCCAAGATTGGTAGCTGTAAGGAAGTGCTTCGCGCACGGGCTGCAACTATCACTCGGCTGACGCTTGAGTGTTTCAGTCTCCGAAACCGGGAGACTGGGGCACTTTTTGTTATTCCGCCGGGGGAGGCCCCTTCGCAGGGGAGGAACAAGGAATCAAATACAAAAGAGGAGGAGCACAGATGAATCTGGTAACCAACGGACGGCTCATTACCCGTGACGCAGACGGAAAGGGCTACTACGAGCACGGCGCGGTGGCCTTTGAGGGCACCAGGATCGTGGAGGTGGGCGAGGAGGCCGCGCTGCGGGCCAAGTACGCCGGCGCCCATATCATCGACGCCAAGGGCGGCGTCATCATGCCCGCGTTCATCAACGCACACACCCACATCTACTCCGCGCTGGCCCGCGGCCTGAGCATCGTGGGCAACAACCCCACCAACTTCTACGAGGTGCTGGACGGCACGTGGTGGGCTATCGACCGCCATCTGATGATGGACGGCACCCGGGCCTCCGCCACGGCGCTGTATATCGACAGCATCAAGCAGGGCGTCACCACCATTTTTGACCACCACGCCAGCTACGGCGAGATCCCCGGCACCCTGTTCACCATCAGCGAGGAGAGCCGCCGCCTGGGTCTGCGCTCCTGTCTGTGCTACGAGGTCAGCGACCGCGACGGCGAGGAGAAGTGCCTGCAGGCCATCAAGGAGAACGCCGACTTTATCACCTACTGCCAGAAGCAGAACGACCCCATGCTGGCGGCCATGTTCGGCGGCCACGCGCTGTTCACCATCAGCGACAAGACCTTCGACCGTATGGTGGAGGCCAACAACGGCCGCACCGGCTACCACATCCATGTGTCCGAGGGCATGAACGATGTGTACGACTCCCTGCAGAACTACGGCCGCCGCCCGGTGCAGCGCCTGCAGGATCACGGCATCCTGGGCGAAAAGACCATTCTGGGCCACTGCATCCATGTGAACACCGCCGAGATGGACATCATCAAGGAGACGGGCACCATGGTGGTGAACAACCCCGAGTCCAACATGGGCAACGCCATCGGCATCTGCCCGGTATTGCAGCTGTATAAGCGGGGGATCCTGCTGGGCATGGGTACCGACGCCTATACCAACGATATGCTGGAAAGCCTGAAGGTGGCGCTGTGCTCCCAGCGGAGCCAGAACTGCCTGCCCAACGTGGGCTGGTGCGAGGTCACGGACATGCTGTTCAAGAACAACGCCAGGATCGGTGCACGGTACTTCCCTGACCAGCTGGGCGTGCTGAAGGCCGGTGCGGCGGCGGACATCATTGTCATGGACTACAAGCCGTTCACCCCGTTCTCCGATGAGAACATCGACGGCCACATGATCTTCGGCATGACCGGCCGCCAGTGCCAGACCACCATCGCCGCCGGCAAGGTGCTGATGCAGGACCGCGTGCTGGTGGGCATCGACGAGGAGGCGGAGAACGCCCACATCCTGGAGGCCGCCAAGAAGCTGTGGGGAGACCTGAACCACCGCACGTACTAAGACACAAAAACTACCACAAGGAGGACATCCCATGTCTGAGAAAATGTATCCCATTCCGTTCAAGTCTCTGATGAACTGGGTGGTGGAGGAGTACGCCGCCTCCGGTGAGATCTTCGGCGTGCGCAAGGCCTATCACGCCACGGGCAAGAGCCTGCCCATCTTCGGCGAGCGCATCGAGACGCCCTTCGGCCCCGCCGCCGGTCCCAACAGCCAGCTGGCCCAGAACATTATCGCCGCCTATATGGCAGGCGCCCGGTTCTTCGAAGTCAAGACCGTCCAGAAGATGGACGGCGCCGATCTGGCCGCCTGCGTGCCCCGCCCCTGCATTCTGGCCAACGACGAGGGCTACAACCAGGAGTGGTCCACCGAGCTTACCGTGCCCCAGGCCATGGACGAGTATATCAAGGCGTGGTGCGCCCTGAAGGTGCTCAGCCGCGTCTACGGCTTCGGCGATCCCGACGGCTTCGTGTTCAACATGTCCGTGGGCTACGACCTGGAGGGCATCAAGGGCGAGAAGGTCAACACCTATATCGACGGCATGATGGACGCCAATAAGACCGCCATCTTCGGCGAGTGCAAGGCCGTGCTGAAGGAGCTGTTCCCAGCGGAGAGCACGTTTATCGACGCCATTGACCCCCGGGTCAGCCGCAGCGTCACCGTCTCCACCCTCCACGGCTGTCCCCCGGACGAGATCGAGCGCATCGCCAGCTACCTGATCTCCGAGAAGCACCTGCACACCTTCGTGAAGTGCAACCCCACCATTCTGGGGTACGAGACGGCGCGGCGCATTCTGGACGGTATGGGCTACGACTACATCGTGTTTGACGACCACCACTTCCGGGAGGATCTGCAGTGGGCCGATGCGGTGCCTATGTTTGAGCGCCTGCAGGCGCTGGCGGACAGCAAGGGTCTGGAGTTCGGCCTGAAGCTGAGCAACACCTTCCCCGTGGACACCACCCGGGGCGAGCTGCCCAACAACGAGATGTATATGTCCGGCCGCAGCCTGTTCCCCCTGACCATCGAGATGTGCCACCGCATCTCCCGCCAGTTCAAGGGCAAGATGCGCATCTCCTTCGCCGGCGGCGCGGAGTATTTCAACTGCGACAAGCTGTTCGCGGCGGGCATCTGGCCCATCACCGTGGCCACCACCATCCTCAAGCCCGGCGGCTACAACCGTCTGTACCAGATGGTGGAGAAGGTGGAGCCTATGGCGTACAAGCCCTTCTCCGGCACGGATACCCAGGCCATCTGCGACATGAGCACCGCCAGCCACACCGACGTCCACCACGTCAAGCCCATCAAGCCCCTGCCCAGCCGCAAGAGCGAGAAGAACGTGCCCTGGATCGACTGCTTCACCGCACCCTGCAAGGGCGGCTGTCCCATCGCCCAGGACATCCCCGAGTATATGGAGCTGTGCAATAAGGGCCTGTACGGCCCGGCGCTGAAGCTCATCACCGAGAAGAACCCCCTGCCGTTCATCACCGGCACCATCTGCGCCCACCGCTGCCAGACCAAGTGCAGCCGCAATTTCTATGACGAGTCCGTGCGCATCCGGGATACCAAGCTGCTGGCGGCGCAGAAGGGCTACAACGCCCTGATGGCCTCCATCAAGACCCCCGCTAAGGTGAAGGGCAAGCGCGTCGCCATCATCGGCGGCGGCCCCACCGGCATCGCTGCCGCCTACTTCTGCGGCAGAGCCGGTATCGAGACGACGATCTTCGAGCGGGAGAGCTGTCTGGGCGGCGTACCCCGCCATGTGATCCCCGGCTTCCGTATCGCCAACGAGGTCATCGAGAAGGATATCGCCCTCATGGAGCGCTACGGCGTGGAGGTCAAGTGCGGCGCGCCCGCCCCCTCCGTGGACGAGCTGAAGAAGATGGGCTACACCCACATCCTGCTGGCTGTGGGCGCCTGGAAGCCCGGCAAGCTGGACATCGCCGGTGATGTGGCCGGCGCCATCCAGTGGATGAAGGGCGTGAAGGCCGGCAACATCGGCGTGGCCGGCAATATCGCCGTCATCGGCGGCGGCAACACCGCCATGGACGCGGCGCGCCTTGCCAAGCGCAGCGGTGCCAAGCATGTGACGCTGGTGTACCGCCGTACCCGCAAGTATATGCCCGCCGACGAGCATGAGCTGGCGCTGGCCCTGGCCGATGGCGTGGACTTCGCCGAGCTGGCCGCCCCTGTCAAGCAGGCCGACGGTGTGCTGACCTGTGAGAAGATGGTGCTGGGCGAGGCGGATGCCTCCGGCCGCCGCAGCCCCGTGGGCAGCGGTGAGTTCTTCGACATTCCCTGCGACCTGGTGATCTCCGCCGTGGGCGAGCAGGTGGACGACGCTCTAATGGCCGCCAACGGCATCGAGCTGGACAAGAAGGGCCGTCCTGCCTTCCAGACCAACGTGGCCGGCGTGTACGCCGCCGGTGACGCCAAGCGCGGCCCCGCCACCGTGGTGGAGGGCATCGCCGACGCCGCCGCCTTTGCCGAGGCGGTCATCGGCAAGACCCACACCTACGACATCCCGGAGCAGGCCTACGTCACCAAGGCGGACGCCGAGGCCAAGAAGGGTATTCTGGCCATGAGCGGCTGCATCTGCCGGGAGGGCGAGCGCTGCCTGCAGTGCGCCACCGTGTGCGAAAACTGTGTGGATTCTTGCCCCAACCGTGCCAACGTGACCATCCGTATGGCCGACGGCAGCCACCAGATCGTCCATGTGGACAAGATGTGCAACGAGTGCGGCAACTGCACCCAGTTCTGCCCCTACGCCTCCGAGCCGTGCCACGACAAGTTCACCCTGTTCCAGACCGCGGAGGACATGGTGGATTCCCACAACGCCGGTGTGCTGTTCCTGGGCGGCGACAAGGTGCGTGTCCGCACCTTCGGCGAGCCGAAGGACTACGACCTCAGCGGCAAAAACGAGCTGCCCGCCGATCTGGAGAAGCTCATCGTTACCATCCGCGACAAGTACAGCTACCTGTACAACTGAACCGCATAAGCAAAAAAGGACCGCCAAAAGGTGGTCCTTTTTTCATTTTCGGCGGATATCACCCCGCCAGGATCTCAAATTTCAGCACGCCCTGTGCCGCGGCGGCACGGGACATCAGCTCCTCCAGCCCGTCCACCATGTCACTGGTCTCGGCGGAGATGGTCACGCCGGCGCAGCCGTTGGTGGGGATGGTTTGGTTGATGGTGAGAATATTCGCGCCGGAACCGGCAAAAATAGACAGGTAATTGGACAGCACACCGGGAATATCCTTAAGCAGTGCGTAAAACGTGATGATATGGCCTGCCCGCATATTCTGGAACGGCTGGACGGCGTCCTTGTACTTATAGAAGGCGCTGCGGCTGATACCCACCAGCCGTGCCGCCTCACCTACGGTATCGGCCTCGCCCACCTGCAGCATGCGCTTGGCCTCCGCCACCTTGATAAAGACCTCGGGCAGCGCCTCTGCCGAGACCAGATAGTACTTTTTTTTCTCCATAGCTTCCTCCCAGGTTGTCCGCGTGATGTGTACATTTGTCAAATATGAGTTATATTATCACGGTAAAGCGAAAAAGACAAGAAAAATTTTGTAAAAAAACTGTGAAAAAGGAGGAGATCGGCATGGAACGGCGGAGAGAGCTGCTTTTTCGGCTGCTGTGGTGGGCGGCAGTGGCTGGTGTGAGCTGGCTGGCGCTGCGGTACGCGCTGGTATGGCTGCTGCCGTTCCTGCTGGCGCTGGGAGCGGCGGCGCTGCTGGAGCCACTGATCGAGGCGGCCCGCCGGCGGCTGCACCTGCGGCGGGGCTTTACGGCGGCGGTGCTGACGCTGGTGCTGGTGGGCGGCGTGTTGGCGGTGCTGATCGTGCTGGCGGTGCAGGTGGTGGAGCAGGCGGTGGCGCTGGTGTCGTCCCTGCCGGAGCTGCTGGCGGCGCTGCCGGACACGCTGGCCTCGCTGGAGCGGCGGCTGGAGAGCTTCTGCGCCGCCTGTCCGGAGGGGGTGGGCCGTGCGGCCCGTGGACTGCTGGCATCCTTCCCGGAGGAGGCGGCGCGCCTGGCGGGGCAGGTGTCCTCCGCCGTTCTGCAGGAGGCAGGCCGGGCCATGGGCGCGCTGCCCCAGATCCTGCTGGCCTGCGGCACCACGGTGCTGGCGGTGTTCTTCACTCTCAGCGCCTACCCAGAGGTGATGGGCTTTTTCCGGCGTCAGCTGGGGCCGGGACTGGCCCGGGCGCGGGGCGTGAAGGCCAACGTGTTCGCCACGCTGGGCAAGTGGCTGAAGGCGGAGTGCATCCTGCTGGCGGTGACGTTCTGCCAGCTGCTGGCGGGACTGCTGCTGATGCGGCAGGAGTACGCCCTGCTGCTGGCGGCGCTGATCGCGCTGATCGACGCGCTGCCGGTGTTCGGAACGGGGACGGTGCTGGTGCCATGGGCGGCGGTGGAGTGCCTGCTGGGAAATGTGCCGAAGGGCATCGCGCTGCTGGCGCTGTTCGCGGTGATCTCCGTGGTGCGCAGCGTGCTGGAGCCGAAGCTGGTGGCGGCCCAGGCGGGCCTGCCGCCGCTGGCATCGCTGGCGGCCATGTATGTGGGCTTCTGCGCCATGGGCGTGGCGGGAATGGTGCTCTCGCCCGTTCTGCTGCTGCTGGTCAAGCAGCTTCACGATGGGGGCTATATCCGGTTGTGGAGGTAGTTGCCACCGGAAAAAGAAGGTGCTATAATAGCGTCAAACCTACAAAAAGATACAGGAGGCCCTGGGATGAGAGTTTTATTCAAGAACGGCACCGTGGTGTCCGGCAAGGGCACGCGGCGGGCGGACGTGCTGGTGGACGGCGAGAAGATCCAGCGTGTGGCCCGCGGCATCCATGTGGACGACGCACAGGTGGTGGACGCCGCCGGCATGCTGCTGATGCCCGGCTTTATCGACGCCCACACCCACTTTGACCTGGACGTGTGCAATACCACCACGGCGGACGATTTCGCCTCCGGCTCCCGGGCGGCACTGCGGGGCGGCACCACCACGGTGGTGGATTTCGCCTGCCCCAACAAGGGCGAGACGCTCCACGACGGCCTGCGGCTGTGGCACGAGAAGGCGGACGGCAGGTGCGCCTGCGACTACGGCTTCCACATGACCATCGACGACTGGAACGATACCATCGAGCGCGAGATCGACGATATGTACGCCGAGGGCATCTCCTCGTTCAAGATGTACATGACGTACCCGGCCATGATGATCGGGGACAAGCTGATGTACAAGGCTCTGAAGAAGCTGAAGGAGAAGGGCGGCATCTGCGGCGTACACTGTGAGAACGCCGGGGTCATCGACGCCCTCATCGAGGAGAAGAAGGCCGCCGGCGAGCAGGGCAGCGTGGGCAGCCACCCCCGGACGCGGCCTGACTTTCTGGAGGCGGAGGCCGTGGGGCGTCTGCTGCACATCGCCGAAGCCGTGGATATCCCGGTGGTGATCGTACATACCACCAACGCGGCGGCGCTGCGGGAGATCGAGGCGGCCCGGCGCCGGGGACAGAAGGTGTATGTGGAGACGTGCCCCCAGTACCTGATTCTGGACGACAGTGTGTACGACAACGAGGACTGGCTCCAGGCCGCCAAGTACGTCTGCGCGCCTCCCATCCGCAAGGCGGCGGACCGCAAGGCCCTGTGGCAGGCCATCCGCCGGGGCGAGGTGCAGACCGTGTCCACCGACCATTGCAGCTTCACCACGGCGCAGAAGCTGGCGGGGCGGGAGGACTTTACCACCATTCCCGGCGGTCTGCCCGGCGTGGAGACACGGGGCGAGCTGGTGTACACCTTCGGCGTGACCACCCGGAAGATCAGCCTTGCCGCCATGTGCCGCGTGCTGGCGGAGAACCCTGCCAAGCTGTACGGCATGTTCCCCCGCAAGGGCGTCATCGCCGAGGGCGCGGACGCGGACATCGTGGTGTACGACCCGGCGGCGGATCACGTCATCCGTGCCGAGGACATGGTGGGCGCCGCAGACTACAACCCCTACGAGGGCGTGGTGACCCGCGGCTCCGTCAAACAGGTGTGGCTGCGGGGCAAGATGGCGGTCAACGAGGGCCGCGTGCTGGCAGGGCCGGAGGGCAAATACATCCGGCGCGGCAAGTGCTGCCTGTGAACGGGAGGGTATAGACGATGCTGGACAAGACGCTGGGCTATATCCTGTGCTGCCAGTCGCCGGGGCTGTTTCTGGCGGCGGCGGTGCTGATCATCGCGTATTTCGCCGGACGGAAAAAGCACCGGTTCAAAGCGGTGCTGAAGCTGCTGCTGGCCATCGTGTGCGCGGTGGGCGGCATTGCCCTGTACTATCTGGGTATGTACGACGAGTATTTTACCATCCGGGACTTCTACCAGATCCGGCCCGCCGGCTGGGTGGGCGTCGGCATCGCGGCGTTCTTCACGCTGCTGGCGCTGGTACGGGCGTTTTTCGCCGCCGCCGATGCCCGGCGGGAGGAGAAGGCCGCCAACCGTGCGGAGAACCAGCGGCGGGCGGCGGAGGCCGCTGCCGCCGAGGCTGCGGCACGGGAGAGCGCCCGGCAGGAGCAGGCGGTGCCGCCTGCGGAAGCCGTTCCCGCAGTGTACGAGCCTGCCGCGGCCGTACCGGTGGAGACGCCGGAGGAACCGGTACAGGCGCCGGAACCGGCGGAGCCGCCGGAGGAGCCGCCGGAGGAGCCGCCGGAGGAGCCGGCACCGACAGAAGCATAAAAAAGAGCGCTGTTCCCGTTGGGAACAGCGCTCTTTTTTATGTACTCAGTGATTCCCGCAGCCGGCGGCGGGCTTTGGCATAGGGTGGGCCTGCTTGCCGGTGATCTCACGGGGGACGATCTTCACGATCTTCGTGGCGGCGAAGCAGCGATCCATGCAGGTGGCCAGACCGCCCATACCCTTGGGGTCCAGCGCCTCCACCAGCAGGAGCAGGGCCTTGGTGCGCTCGCCGTCGTCGGTGACCACCTGCGCCTGTCCCCGCACCACGGCGGAGTCGTAGGCCGTCTCGAATTCGTTGGGGACAATGGACATGCGGGACACGGCGGTAAGGCACACCGGCGGCTCCTTTTCCAGAAGCTGCCACTTCTCGCCCGCGCCGGCGCAGTGGAAGTACAGCACTTTGTACGTCTCGTCCACCACGTGGTTGACGGGGACGCAGTAGGGCGTGCCGTCCCGCCCGGTCATGGACAGCGCGGCGTAGGGCGCGCTTTTCAGCACCTCCCAGGCGAAGGCCTCGTCCCGTTCACGGTCTTTTCTGCGCATGGCGGTATCCTCCTTATTTCAAGTTCAGTATCCGCTTGTAATAGGGCCACAGGCCGGTCTTTTCCGGCCACAGGGGGGCCAGCTGGCACAGGTCGGTACCGGGGAAGTTGTTGCCCTCGATGATGGCGGGGCCGTCGGGGGTGATGGCCATATCCCAGCCCACATGCCCCATGCCGGGGAACACCTGTGCCGCCTCCTTGGCCAGAGCGATGGCCTCCGGCACCATGGGCAGCTGATAGCCCACCAGCGGGATGCCGGTGTCCGGATGCTTATCGTAGAGGTTAAAGTAGTCGTCGGTGGCGGGCGTGGTGATGCGTCCGGTGTCCGCATCCACACGGGCCAGGATGCCGCCCTGTCCGGAGTTGTCGCACACGCTGTCGCCGGTGCCCATCTTCACGATGATGTAGGCGATGGTCACATTTCCCTTCACGTTGTCGGTGAGGATGCGCATGGTGTTGACGCTGCCGGGATGGAGACGTGCCATGTCCGGGTGCTGGATGAGCTGGTGCTCCAGCACCACCATCTTCTTCTCCCGGATGTAGGCCAGCATGGCGGCAGGGGACTCGAAATCCGCCACCCGCAGGCGCTCCACGCCCCGGCCGCTGTCGCCGTGGTTGATTTTGGCGAAGATATATTCCTGCCCCGCCACGAAATCCGCCATCTGCTGCTCCGTGGCCGTCTCGCCGTTCAGCGTCTCCCGGTGCAGGTAGGCGCGGAACGTCTCGTTGAAGCGCAGCTTGTCATCGAAATCGTCGTTGTAGGCGGGGTCGTTCATCAGCTCAAAGACCTTGCGGTTGCGGACGCGGGTGAGATAGGTGTCCCGCTGTTTGCCGTTGAGGTCGTAGAAGCCGTACATGGCGTAGTCGTAGTACCCGGCGCCGTACCGTGCGGCGCACCACAGGATGTCAAAAAACGTGGTGAATTTGCTGTGGCCGGACTTCTCCTTGACCACGCCGAGGATGTAGTTCAGCTTCTTCCAGCGGACGCCGGTGAGGACGCGGGCGATATACTTGACATTGGTAGGCATGGGGGACGCTCCTTTCTGTCAGTGGTGGAAAATACGGTGCAGCGGCGCGGTGACAAGACCACGCTCGTAGCGGTTCAGGCCGAACAGCCACATACAGACGGCGTAGACCGCCACGAAAATAAGACCCGGCGGAATGAGCTGCCAATAGGTGGTGGGGTGTACCTTCAGCGCCAGCAGCACCGCCGTGACGGCGGGCAGCAGCATGGCCGGCATCAGGTGGAAGATGTGCCGCCAGAAGCCGGGGATGTTCAGCCCGATCCGGCGGTAGTAGTACCAGTTCATCAGGAGCACGTTGCCGATCAGCGTGGCGATGGCGGTGCCGATGGCGGCGCCCAGCCCCTCCCACTTGATACACAGGGGAACGGAGATGGCGGCGTTGCCCAGCGCCACGCCCAGATAGACCAGCGAGCGGAACTTGTGCATATTCTTGGCGCGCTGGATCTCGATGCCCACCGTCTGGACATTAGTCCACAGGCAGGAGAAGAACAGCAGCAGCGCCACCCAGTAGTCCACGGCGAACTTCTCATCGCCGCCCCACAGCACCACGAAGGACTGCCCGATGGCCACGAAGCCCAGCAGGATACCGCCCAGCAGGATGAATTGGAGGCGGCCCACACGGGTGAACAGGGCGTCCAGTGTGCGCATGGGGGCGTTTTCCGCCACCAGACGGTGGACGCGGGGCGTCATCACGTTGGAGATGGCGTTGCCGAAGGCCAGATAGAACGTGTTGAGCTGGGCGGCGATGCTGTACACGGTGACGGAGGTGGAGCCCTGAAACCATGTGAGCAGCTGCCGGTCGATGGCCCAGTTGAAGTTATCCACCACGATGCTGATAAAGACGTACAGTGTGAAGCTGAACATCTCCCGCAGCAGACCGAAGTCGTAGCGGCGGAAGGAGAAGGGCATCCGCAGCTTCGTCAGGCAGTAGCCGATATTCAGGATGCCGCTGAGGATGGTAAAGAGCAGGGAGACGACGGTCAGCGTCACGGAGCGGTAGCCGATGATGAGCAGAGGGATCATGATCAGGGGGTTGAGCACCTGCTTGCCCATGGCCACGATCTTCTGGAACAGATACCGCTCGTTGATGGTGACGTGGGACTCGAAGACGCTGATGGGGAAGGTCAGGGCGGCGTTGACCGTCATGATCCGCAGCAGCTTTTCCGCCAGCGCGATCTCCTCCGCCGTCAGCTTTTTGCCGAAGATCACGTCGCAGTAGGACAGGCCGAAGCCGATGACCAGCACCGCCGCGCCCAGCACCAGATAGGTGATGAGGAACATACCGTTGAGCTTGGCGCAGCCCTTTTTGTCGCCGGTGGCGCGGAAGCGGGAATAGTACCGGACATAGGCGCTGCCCAGTCCGAAGCTCAGTAGATTCAGATAGGAGATGATGGGCAGGACGGCCTGATAGACGCCGAACTCACTGTCACCCAGACGCTCCAGCATGATGGGCGTGTACACCAGTGAGATGATGGTGCTCAGCGCCATGGACACATAGGACAGCACGGCGCCCGCCCGTATCTGATTCACCTTCAACGCTCCACCTTCTTTTTCGCAGAATGACACTTCATTATAGCCCATACCGGCGGCGGTGTAAAGCGGGAAGCGGAAAAAGATGGTTTTCTTTCGGCGGGATCTCTGGTACAATAGGAAAAAAGACCGGGAGGGAACGGGTATGGCCAACAAAAAGCTGAAGCTGCTGTATCTGGCGCGGTATTTACAGGAGCAGACCGACGAGCAGCATCCCAAGACCGTGCAGGACATGATCGACTATCTGGCGGATTGCGGCATCAGCGCCGAGCGCAAGAGCCTCTACGACGATCTGGAGCTGCTGCGGGTGTACGGCATGGACGTGCAGTCGGTAAAGAGCCGCAGCTACGGGTATTTTCTGGGAGAGCGGGATTTTCAGCTGCCGGAGCTGAAGCTGCTGATCGACGTGGTGCAGGCATCGCCTTTCCTGACCCGGAGTAAGAGCATGGAGCTGATCGGCAAGCTGGAAAAGCTGACCAGCCGCCCCTACGCCCGGCAGCTGCGGCGGCAGGTGTATGTGGTGAACCGGGTCAAGACCCACAACGAGCGGCTGTACTACGCCGTGGACGGCCTGAGCACCGCCATCAACGAGGGAAAAAAGGTGACGTTCCGCTACTTCGACTGGACGGCGGAGGGCGGCAAGGCCTATCGCCGGGACGGGGCGCTGTACGAGACGAATCCGGTGGCGCTGTGCGTGGACAGGCACTACTATCTGGTGGCCTACGACCCGGCCATCTGCGACTATCGCCACTACCGGGTGGATCGGATGGAGGGGCTGACGGTGACGGACACAGCCCGCGACCCGCTGCCGGAGGGCTTTGAGCTGGGAAACTATGTGCGGCGCATCTTCGATATGTACAACGGCCGGACGGAGACGGTGCAGCTGCGGTTCGACAGGAGCCTCATCAACGTGGTGATGGACCGTTTCGGCGCCGACGCCCACCTGCGGCCCGATGGCGACGGCGTGGCGGTGACGGCGCCGGTGGAGGTAGGGCCTACCTTCTTCGGCTGGCTCTTTCAGCTGGGGACACAGGCGGAGCTGGTGGGGCCGGAGGCGATCCGGCGGGAGTTCCGGGACTACTGTGCCGCCGTGCTGGCAAAATATGAGTGAGAAAAGTCCCGCAGGACAATGCCTGCGGGACTTTTTCGCACGGTCACACCGTGGCGTCCAGCGGGATGCGCTGGCGGCCCACCTGCACCCAATGGACACGGACGCTGCCGGGATCCTGCTCCGTGGCGCAGAAGCCTACGCCGTTCATGACCCCCTCCACAGGAACGCCGTCGCTGAACAGCGCCGTAAACCGGCGGATATACCCCAGCAGGTCGCGGATGACGGTGACGGGAAGCTCCGGCTCCAGATAGTCAAAAAACTTATGCATGATGAATTCCTCCCTGAACATATCATGAAATTTTTCTGCTTCATGTTTCTTTCCGTGTCAGTGTAGCCATCATACCAAGAGAAGTGTCCCGAAAAACGGACAGTGCGCGCCGGACTTGTGCTTTTTGCGGCGGCGTGATACAATACGGACAAAGAAACAGGTCAGGAGGCGGGACACCGTGACAGAGACTGTGAATATGCCCCAGCTGGCGGCCCATGACCGGTGCACCGGATGCGGCGCGTGCAGCAGCGGCTGCCCAAAGGGGGCCATCCGCATGGTGCCGGACAGGGAGGGCTTCCTCTATCCGGAGATAACGGACGGCTGCGTCCAGTGCGGACACTGCGCCCATGTGTGTCCGGTGCTGAAACAGCGGGAGCATCGGACGGCGCCGCAGGTATTCGCTGTGTGGAGCCGGGACGGGGCCGTGCGGCAGGCGTCCACCTGCGGCGGTGCGTTTTCGGCGCTGGCGGAGTATGTGCTGGAGGGCGGCGGCGTGGTGTTCGGCGCGGCGCTGGACCGGGAACTGCGGGTGGTACATACGGCGGTGAAAAACATCCACGACCTGCCCCGGCTGCGGGGCATGAAGCCGGTGCAGAGCGATATCGGTGACGCCTATCAGCAGGTGCGGCTGTATCTGGATCAGGGGCGGCAGGTGCTGTTTTCCGGCACGCCCTGTCAGGTGGACGGGCTGTACCGCTACCTGGGGGAGCACCCGGAGCGGCTGCTGACCTGCGATGTGGCCTGCGGCGGCGTGTGCAGCCCCGGCGTATGGGCGCAGCTGGTGAAGTCCATGGCCTATGTCAAGCAGCACCGTCCCACGGCGGTGGAGTTCTGCGGCAAGCTCACCGGCGACCGGGAACGGCGGTTCCGGGTGCAGTTCGAGGGCGGCGGCCGCTATGACGCGCCCATGGGCAAGTGCGAGCTGGGCCGGGGCATTGCCCGGCGGCTTTTCATGCGCCCCGCCTGCCACCACTGCACCTACGCCACCACGGACAGGCCCGGCGACGTGACGCTGGGGGATTTCAGCGGCGGCAGCTTTGCCCCGGAGGAGAAAAAGAGCGGCGTGTCCATGCTGCTGATCAATACCGTCAAGGGCGCCCAGGTGTTTGACATGCTGCCGCTGGAAAGGCAGCACCGGACACTGGAGGAGGCGGCGTCCTGCTGCGCCGCCCTGCGGGAGCCGCCGGCGGCCCCGTTGGAGCGGGAGCAGTTCTTCCGGGCCATGGAGCAGCTGCCGTTCCAGCAGGTGCGCGCCCGGTTCCTCTCGGTGGTGCAGCACCAGAGCGGCGGCGTGGCGGGTAAGCTGCGCGGCCTGCTGCACCGGGGAAAAAAGGAGAAAAAGGCATGAAAACGCTGATGCACACCTGCTGCGCCCCCTGCTCCGTGTCCTGCATCCAGCAGCTGCGGAGCGAGGGCATCGAGCCGGTGTCCTACTGGTTCAATCCCAACATCCACCCCTATCAGGAGTACAAGGCCCGGCGGGACACGCTGATGGCCTACGCCCCCGGCATCGGCATGGAGCTGATCGTGCAGGAGGACTACGGCCTGCGGGAGTTCTGCCGCCTGGTGACGGAGGATCTGGACCGCCGCTGCGGCAAATGCTACCGCCTGCGGCTGGAGCAGACGGCGCGGTACGCGGCAGACCACGGTTTCGAGAGCTTCACCAGCACGCTGTTCGTCAGCCCCTATCAGGACCACGAGCTGCTGCGGCAGACAGCGGAGGCACTGGCGGCGCAGTACGGCGTGGCCTTTCTCTACCGGGACTTCCGTCCCGGCTTCCGGGAGGGGCAGCGGCAGGCGCGGGAGATGGGCTTTTATATGCAGAAATACTGCGGCTGCGTGTTCAGCGAGGAGGAGCGGTACGCCAAGGCCATCACCAGAGACATGCAGGAGCCGGAAAAACACCTGTAAAAGGACGGACACAGGGGCGAGACGCCCCGTGTCCGCTTTTTTCTGCGCAAAAATAACGGGAAATGTCGAAAAATGGGTGTACTTTTCCAACCGGTTGTGGTAAGATTTACATAAGTCAACAAGCCCATGGGGCAAAGATACACGAGGAGGAGAGCTATGAAGAACGTCACGAAGAGCCTGACCGCGCTGCTGCTGGCGCTGGTCATGTCCCTGACGCTGCTGCCCACCCAGGTGCTGGCGGCGGAGAGCGGCATCGCGGCGAGGAGCAGCACAGGGACCGTCTATGCGACGGAGTATGTCAACCCGATATACGCGGACGTACTGCAGAGCGGGACAGGCATCCGGATACAGGCTATCCCGTCCACGCAGGCGGCGGTGGCTGCACAGGCAGCGGATAGTGTCAATTACCTGACAGAGGCGGCGGCGGTCAAGGAGCTGCGCAAGCAGATGATCGCCCGCAATGAAAATATCACACTGCCTGTGAAACTGTCCTCCGGCGATGACGTCGGTGCGGCCGTTAAGCGCATCTGGGAGAGCGCACAGGGGCATGTGTCCGGCAGCGGCACTGTCGGCGACTACCTGCGCTGGCAGTATGGCGGATATTCCTGCCCGAAGTTCAGCTACTCGGACGACGGCAAGTATATCACTTTTACGGTGACCTACCAGCGCGCTGCCTCCCGCAGCAGCCTGTGGTATACCACGGCCAAGCAGGAGACGCAGCTGAACAGCTATATCAAGAGCACCATCCTGCCTCAACTGGCACTGAATGGCAAGACCACCTATCAGAAGGTGCAGGCTATCTACGACTGGATCACCAAAAATGTCAGATATGACAAGAAGAACCTGGACGATAACAGCTACTATCTGAAGTACACCGCCTACGCGGCGGCCATCAACAAGACGGCGGTGTGTCAGGGCTACGCCAATCTGTTTTACCGCCTGGCCAACGATGCGGGCATCGACTGCCGCATCGTCGCCGGCCTGGGCAATGGCGGCAGCGGCTGGGGCGGTCACTCCTGGAACATCGTGAGGATGGACGACGGCAAGTACTACTGCCTGGATGCCACATGGGACGAGGGACAGACCAAATACAGCTACTTCCTGAAGGGCACGACGGCGTTCAATACGGATCACATGGTCAACGCGGAGGCCACCCCGTACTGGACGGATTACGCAGCGAAGGTCTCCGCCGCGGATTATAAGGTCAAGGCGGCGGATACCAAGGCCACAGTAGGCACAGTGGAGCTGACCGGCGCCAAGGGCGCCGCCGACGGCATCACGGTGACATGGAAGGCGGCGGCCAACGCGGCGCAGTACATCATTTACCGCAAGGATCCCACCAACACCAGATGGAAGAAGCTGACGACCGTGGGCAGCAGCACGCTGAGCTATAAGGATACATCGGCGGCCCACGGTGTGCAGTACACCTATACGGTGAAGGGCATTGCTGCCGACGGTACGGCGGGCAAGGCCAACAGCACGGGTGTTTCCACCATGCGGGCACCTGCTGCGGTGAAGATGGGCAAGGCCACGGCCAGCTCCGCCAACATCACGGTGACGTGGGGCAAGGCGGACGGCGCGGCAAAGTACGTCGTCTACCGCAAGACGGCGGATTCCAAGTGGGTGAAGCTGGCGACCGTGGGCAGCAGCACGCTGAAGTACGCCGATAAGACGGCGGCCAGGGGTGTGACCTACTACTATACCGTCCGCGCACTGGCCGCTGACGGCAAGACCAAGAGTGGCTATGATAAGGCTGGTGTACCTGCCATTATCGCACCGGCCAAGGTAACGCTGGGCAAGATCTCTGCCAATGCTGCTGGCGTGACCATCACCTGGACGAAGACGGACGGCGCGGACAAGTATTATGTCTACCGCAAGGACGCCAAGAATACCAGCTGGAAAAAGCTGGCGGCGGTGAGCGGCAGTACGCTGAAGTATGTGGATAAGACGGTGGCCAACGGCGTGCAGTATACCTATACCGTTCTGGCCTGCGCCGCCGACGGTAAGACCAAGGGCGGCTATGACAGCGCCGGCAAGACGGTCATGATGGTGCCCGCCATGGTAGAGCTGAGCAAGGCTACCCACAGCGCCACGAATATCACGGTGACATGGAAGGCGGCGGCCGGTGCCAAGACCTACCGCGTCTACCGCAAGGCCGCCGGAGAGAGCACGTGGACGACAGTCGCCAAGTCTGTTTCCGGCACCAGCTATACGGATAAGACCGTCAAGGTGGGCGTGAAGTATACCTACACGGTGAAGGGCATCGCCTCCGACGGCAAGACCCTCAGCGCCAAGTACAACGCCGCCGGTGTCAGCGATACGCTGCCCAAGGGCGCTACGCCCGCTAAGGTGACGCTGACCGGCATCTCCACCGATTCCGCAGGCATCACCATCAGGTGGCAGAAGGCAGCCAACGCGACGAAATATTATGTCTACCGCAAGGATACCACCAACACCAAGTGGAAGAAGGTCGCCGTGGTCAGCAGCACCGGCGCCGCCAGCTACAGCTACAAGGATACCACGGTGACGCGGAACGTGGCGTATACCTACACGGTGCGCGGCGTGTCCTCAGACGGGCAGACCATGGGCGGCTATGACGCCGCCGGCAAGACCGCAAAGGTGACGGCCTCCGCCTCCGCCACGCCCGCCTATGTGACGATGAAAGACGCACGGCGTGTCACCAGCGGGACAAAAGGCATCCGGCTGACATGGACCACTACCAACAACGCTAAGACCTACAATGTGTATCGTGCAGCCAACCCGCCCAAGGACAAGAAAGGGAATCCCGCAAATGTGCCTACCTCCAAATGGAAGCTGGTGGGGCAAAAGGTCGATGCCCTGAGCTTTCTGGACGTCACCGGCAAGTCCGGTGTGACCTACGCCTATACGGTGCGTGGCGTGGCGGCCAACGGCAAGACCCTCAGCACCAACTATAATACGGTGGGCCTCCGGGCGACCATGCCCTGAGCGGCGCACAGCATAACAAAAAAAGAGAGGGCGTCCCAGGACGTCCTCTCTTTTGCGGTCAGAAGGGGATAGGCGCAACGGCGGATACGCCGCCGGGATCGGTGAACAGGGCGCCGGATGGCGGCAGGATGGTGAATAGGATATAGGCGATGGACAGCAGGATCAGGGCGGTGTACCACAGCAGCTCACCGCCCCGCAGGCGGCGCAGCACCAGCGCGTAGGACGCCAGTCCGACGGCGGCGGCCAGCGGGCACAGGAGGACGGGGGCAAGCGCCGCGGCGCCCAGCGCCATGGCCGCGCCCACAGACAGCAGTATGGCGGCGCACAGTCCGCTGCGGGAGCTGCCGCCGTCCAGACGGCGCAGCACCAGCGCGGCGCACAGGCCCGGCCAGAGCGCCAGCTTTCCCAGCTCCCACGGGCTGCCGCTGATGGGGGACAGGACCCGGGTCAGGGGGTTGGGGAACCGGACGAACAGCCCGTACAGCAGCGCCGCGCACGCGGCGGCGGTGCAGAAACTCAGAAGATAGCGCATACGGTGCATGGTACATCGCCTCCCTGTCCACACTGTATGCACCACAGGACGGAATATTCTCGCTGCACATTGACAGAGAACGGCGAAAAAGAGTATACTGGGGAGAGACTATCAAGAGGATAAGGAGAACGATATGGCAAAGAAAACAGGCCGTAAGGACACCGCATCCGAAGTGGAGCTGCAGCAGGAGCTGCGGCGTCCGTGGCTGGTGCCGGTGCTGGCGGTTTTTTACTTTTTCATTACCTGCCTGATGCTGCACGGCAACAACAAGGGGATCACGCTGGTGCTGCTGCTGGCGGCCATCGTGTGCGTGGTCGTGAAGGGCAGGACGCTGGCGCAGCGCATGACGTGGCCGGCACTGCTGCTGGGGCTGTACGTCCTGATGGACGGTATCTCCACGCTGTACGCGCCGTCCGGCAAGTTCGCGCTGTTCGAGTTCCTGAAGGTGGCGGCGGCGGCCAGCCTGGCGCTGCTGCTGACGGCGGCGGAGCCGGAGCGGGGACACCGCACGGGACGCTGCGCCGCCACGGTGCTGGAGACGGTGGGAGCGCTGGCGGCGCTGTTCAGCATCGACACGGTGTCCACCCAGCTTCTGTACAAGCTGCTGGACAGCATGACCACCGCACTGGGCTCGCCGCTGATGCTCCGCACACTGCTGCAGGAGCAGCGGCTCAAGACCATCTTTGAGAATCCCAACATATTCGCCGGCTGCGCCGGCGTGGCCATCCTGCTGTCGCTGGGCCTGGCGGTCACGGCGGAGGGGCGGAAGGAGCGGTGCCTGCACCTGTCCTGCCTGCTGCTGAGCAGTACGGCGTTCCTGCTGGCGGTGAGCCGCGGCGCCATGGCGGCCATCGCGGCGGCATTTTTGCTGTTTTTGCTGCTGGAGCGAGGGCCGCGCCGTGCGGTTTCCTTCGTGCTGATGGTGGAGACGCTGGTGCTGACGGCAGCGGCCAGTCTGGCGGTGCTGCCGGCCTATGCCGCCGCCGGGGAAAAGGTGCAGATGCTGCCGCTGCTGGCGGTACTGGCTGCCGCCGCGGCGCTGTGCGCGCTGGATATTTTCGTGGGACGTCCGCTGGCGCAGCGGATGGCCCGGCGGATGAAGACCGTGAATATCGTGCTGCTGGCGGTGCTGGCCGCCGCCATCGCGGTGCTGGTGGTGGCTGTGAACTGGACAGGCACCATCCGCATGAGCGCCGGTGAGCAGATCACCCGCGGCGCATATCTGGGCGCGGGCGACTACACCCTGCATGTGGAGGCTGACGGTCCCGTGACGGTGCAGGTGCAGACCCAGACCAGGGAGGACGCGGTGATGAACCGCAAGGAGACGGTCTACAAGGGCGCGGCGGACGGCGCGGCGTTTACGGCGCCGGAGGGCAACCAGTCCGTGACGTTCCTCATCACGGCCGACGAGACGGTGCAGATCACCGCCATCCGCTATGAGGGCGCGGCGTCCGGAGAACTGAAGCTGAAGTACAAGCTGCTGCCAGAGGCCATTGCGGGGCGTATCCAGACTCTGCGCTCCGAGGGCAATGTGGTGCAGCGCTTCGTGTATATCGGCGACGCCATGAAGCTGTTCAAGCGCAGCCCCGTCATCGGACTGGGCATGGGCGCCTTTGAAAACGGCATCTATAACGTACAGTCCTATCACTATGAGACGAAGTACGTCCACAACCACTATGTGCAGACCATGGTGGAGACCGGCATCATCGGCCTTATCCTGTGGCTGGGCATGCTGGCCGCCAACGCCGTGGGGCTGATCCGCCTGTGGCGCAGAGACAGGGAGGAGCAGCGGACCATGGCACCGGCGCTGTGTGCGCTGCTGCTGTTCCTGATGATCCACGCCGCGGTAGAGGTCATTTTCTCCAGCGGCTACTTCCTGCCCTTCGGCTTCGGCGCGCTGGCCGTCATGAACCTGAGCTGCGGTGAGCTGGTGCCCCTGGGCTTTGCGGGGGAGAAGGCCCGCCGCTGGATGGTGCGGGCGGAAGCGTTGGGGCTGGCAGTCTTCGGCGTGCTGCTCGTCATGAACCTGTGGGCGGCGCAGTTGTCCCGGCAGGGCACCTATGACGCGGCGGCGCGGGCGGCGGATCTGGACCCCTACGAGTGGGCGGATCACAAGCTGTCCTATGTGTACAACGCCTCGGCGGAGGAGTCGCTGCCCGACAGTATGCGGGAGACGGTGGACCGGTATATGGCCGATCTGGAGAAGCTGAACTCCAATTCCGTGCCCAAATATCTGGCGGAGGCATATTTCAACCTTGGCAACGTGGAAAAGGGCTTTGCCATGCTGGAGAAGTTCGTGGATTACACGCCCTCCGACCCGGATACGTGGGATGCCAGCTTCCGGCTGGTCATGCGGTATAACGACAACAGCGACGCCTTCCTGCAGGGTGCGGCCCGTCTGCGGGAGAAGCTGGAGAGCTGGAACCGGGATAATCTCGGCACCATCAAGCTGGACAGCGATGTGGCGGACTACCTCAGCAGCATGCTGAAGGAGAACGCGGCGTCATAAGAGCAAGAGCAACAGAGGAGGAACGCCTATGCCGTCCGTGCTGATCACGGCGTCCACATTTTCCCATATCATGAATTTTCACCTGCCCTATCTCCGGCGGTTCCGTGAGCTGGGCTGGCAGGTGGATGTGGCCTGCGGCGGCGCCATGCGGGATATCCCGTTCGCCGACGTGACCACGGTGCTGCCGCTGGAGAAAAAGATGTCATCCCCAGCCAATTTCCGGGCGGCCAGACTGCTGCGGGGGATGATGGAGCGGGAGCATTACGATCTGGTCATCACCCATACGTCGCTGGCGGCGTTTTTTACCCGCTGGGCGGCGCGGGGCATGCGCGGCCGCCCAAAGATCATCAACGTGATGCACGGGTATCTCTTTACCGACGAGACGCCGGCGGCCAAGAAGCTGCTGCTGACGCGGGCGGAGCTGCTGACGGCGCCCCAGACCGACCTGCTGCTGACCATGAACGCCTGGGACACCCAGTGGGCGTCGGCCCACCATGCGGCGGCCAGGGTGGAGGAGATCCCCGGTATGGGCGTGGACCTCAGCCGCTTTCAGACGGCGGGGGAGACGCGGCAGACCATGCGGGACAGGCTGGGCCTTGCGGAGCAGGACATCGCCCTGCTCTACCCGGCGGAGTTTTCCGGTCGGAAGGATCAGGCCATGCTGCTGCGGGCCATGAAGCGCCTGCCGCCGCATATCAAACTGCTGCTGCCCGGCAGCGGCGAGCTGCTGGGATCCTGCCGCACGCTGGCCGGTGAGCTGGGCGCAGCGGACCGGGTGCAGTTCCCGGGACAGGTACACGACATCCCGGCATGGCTGGGGGCGGCGGATATCGCCGTATCCGCCAGCCGGTCGGAGGGGCTGCCTTTCAACATCATGGAGGCCATGGCCCGCGGCCTGCCGGTAGTGGCCAGCGCCGTGAAGGGTCACACCGACCTGGTCGGGCCGGAGAACGGCCTGCTGTTCCCGCGAGGGGACGAGGCGGCCTTTGCCGATGCAGTGCGGACACTGGCGGAGGACGCAGGGCTGCGTGCGCGGCTGGGACAGGCCGGCCGGGAGAAAATGCAGCGGTACGCACTGGAGACGGTGCTGCCGCAGGTGATGGAACGATACCTGTCCGTGACGGGTGATAAAGGAAAACGGATATGATACGGGAAAACCAACGTCTGCTCAATCAATTCAACGTGTTTACGGATGCGGTGGCGGTCTTTCTGGCCATGCTGGTGTCCTACTGGCTGCGCTTCGACCTGTTCCGGGGCATCGAGAGCATGCCGTTCAACTACTACGTCTGGCTGGGCGTGGTGGCGGCTGCGCTGACGCTGCTGGTCTTTGCGGTGGCGGGACTGTATGAGTCCTTCTGGGCCGTGCGGTTCCATGTGGAGGCCGGACGGGTGGCGGTGCTGGAGCTGCTGGTGGCGCTGATCGTCATGGCGGCCATGTTCGTGCTGCGTCTGGGCGAGACCTCCCGCTGGCTGGTGGCGTTCTTCTACGGCGCCGCAGTGGTTTTGATGGTGGGCAAGCGTGCGGTGCTGCGGATGGTGCTGCGGCGCTACCGCACCATGGGCTTCAACCAGAAGCGGGTGCTGCTGGTGGGCCATGGTGAGAGCGCCGAAACCTATCTGAAACGGGTGACATCGGACAAGAGCCTGGGCTATCAGGTGGTGGGCTATGTGGCGGATCAGAACGAATGGCACGCCCTGCCCTACTGCGGCGCATATCACCAGCTTGAGGAGATCTTCCAGCGGGAGAAGCCGGACGAGGTGGTGGTGGCCCTGCCCACGGAGGAGGGCCAGTGGATGGGTAAGGTCATCAGTGCCTGCGAAAAGGACGGCACGAAGCTGTCCGTGGTGCCGTCCTATGTCAAGTATATCTCCTCCAACCCCCAGGTAGATATCGTCAACGGTCTGCCGCTGATCAACCTGCGGCGCATCCCACTGGACAATCTGGGCAACGCCATACTGAAGCGGACGGCGGATATTATCGGCTCGCTGGTGCTGATCGTGCTGACCTCACCGCTGATGCTCATCGCCGCCATCGGCGTGCGGCTGTCCTCCCCCGGCCCGATCATCTTCAAGCAGGAGCGGGTGGGCAAGGACAAGAAGCCTTTCTATATGTACAAGTTCCGCTCCATGCGGGTCAACAGCAGCCAGAACACCGGCTGGAGCAAGAACGAGGATGACCGCAAGACGTGGTTCGGCTCCCTGATCCGCAAGTGTTCTGTGGACGAGCTGCCCCAGTTTTTCAACGTGCTCAAGGGCGACATGAGCCTCGTCGGCCCCCGGCCGGAGCTGCCGTTTTTCGTGGAGCAGTTCAAGGAGAAGATCCCCCGCTACATGGTGAAGCATCAGGTGCGGCCCGGCATCACCGGCTGGGCGCAGGTTAACGGCTTCCGGGGCGATACGTCTATCACGAAACGTATCGAGTTCGACCTGTATTATATTGAGAACTGGTCGCCGGCCTTCGATCTGCGCATCTTGCTGATGACGGCGTTCTGTATGTTCAATAAGGAAAAGGTCAACGCCCGCCGTAACAAGGCGGAGCAATGAGACAGAAATAAAAGACGGCGCGTGCACTCTGTGCACGCGCCGTCTTTTATTCTGCGCGGAACTCCCGGAGCCGCCGGTAAAGCGTGGCCTCCGGCAGTCCGACAGCCCGCAGCGCATCATCCAGCGGGAGTGGGCTGCTCTGACGGCAGCATGGGTTGGCGTGCTTTTCTGCTGCATGTCTATCAAAAAGCATACTTTTTGATAGACATGCGGAGACGGGGAAATACTGGGCAGTTTCACCGAATATGGCGGCGAAAATTCCACTCTATCTATTGCAAATGCGGAGAATGTATGATATTCTCTTAACGTTGGGCATACTGTCAAAATGTGTACTTTTTGACAGTAGAAACCGCCCGCGGAGGCGGGCGCAGGAGCGTGCAGAGGGGGAGCGGCACATGACGGACATGAGAATATTTGCAGCCTGTCACCGTGCCTTTCAGGTGGCGGAGCTGCCGTGGCTGTTTCCGCTCCACGTCGGCGCGGCGCTGGCGGAGACAGCGATCCCAGGGTTCCTGCGGGACGATGGGGGAGACAATATCTCCGCGCTGAACCGCCGCTACTGCGAGCTGACCGGCCAGTACTGGGCGTGGAAAAACGTGGAGGCCGGGTACTACGGCTTTTTCCACTACCGCCGCTATCTGTACCCGGACTCGGGAGCGAAGCGGCCCTACCTGATCCGCACTCTGCCGGAGAAGGAGACGCTGGCGCAGCTGGGCTTTGACCGGCTGCCGGCGTTGGCCGCGCAGTACGATCTGACGGCGCCTATGGGCGAGGATATGCACATTTCCGTGCGGGAGCACTACGCCTCCGCACCGTTTCATCATGCAAAGGACCTTGCGCTGACGGAGCAGATCGTCCGGGAGCTGTACCCGGCCTATATACCGGCCATGGAACGGTATCTGGGCGGTTCGGTGTGCTACTTCGGCAATATTTTCATCATGTCCCGGCCGGTATTTGATGATTACTGCCGCTGGCTGTTCGGCGTCCTGGCGGAGTTTGACCGCCGCGCCGATGTCACCGGCTACGGGCCTCAGGAGCTGCGGGTGGATGGCTATCTGGCCGAGCGGCTGTTCGGCGTGTACTACACCCACCGGCGGGACGAGCTGCGGACGCTGGAGCTGCCGCGGGTACATTTCGACGGCTTTGGCGGCACGGCGGCGGAGCGCCGCAGGACGCGGCTGCTGTACCATCTGCTGCCGCCGGGAAGCGCCCTGCGGGCGCGTGTAAAGGGGCTGTGCGGACATGGAGCATAACGAAAAGCTGCGGGCGCTGCAGCTTTGTGAGCTGGACATCCTCCGCGCCTTTGCCGGTGTCTGTGAGCGGCTGGGCCTGCGCTACTATCTGGTGGGCGGCACGCTGCTGGGCGCCGTCCGGCACCAGGGGTTCATTCCCTGGGATGATGATATCGACGTGGCTATGCCGCGGGAGGACTATGACCGATTTGCACGGGCGGCCCAGGCGGAGCTGGGGCCGGACTATTTCTATCAGAGTCCGGACACCGACCCGCACTACTTCCTGACCTACGCCAAGATCCGGAAGAAGGGTACGTTTTTTTACGAGGAGCGGTTCCGTGACGCCCGCTTTGAGCAGGGCGTTTTCATCGACATTTTTCCGCTGGACTTCTGCCCGCCCCGCGGGCCGGTGTGCCATCTGCTGTTCAACACGCTGGCGGTGATGAACTACCGCGGCCAGGTGGACAGCGGTGAGCCGTACAGACCCTACAAGGAGCTGTCGGGCAAGCTGGGCTACGCGTTTCTGCGCCTGTATTCCCCGCGGGGGCTGGTACGGGCGCGGCGGCGTCTGCTGCGCCTGAGCAGGCGGCTCAGCGACGGCAGGACGCTGGCATCCTATGCCGGGGCATACAGCTACCGGGGGGAGATATTCCCGGAGGAGTGGTTCGGCGCGCCGTGTGTGCTGCGGTTCGAGGGGAAGGATATGGCCGCGCCGCAGGAGAGCGGCCGGCTGCTGACCCAGCTTTACGGGGATTATATGCAGCTTCCGCCCCCATCGGAGCGGCGCTGCCACGCGGATCTGGAGAGAACCACCGTCGGGTGACGGTAAAAATAAAGAAGAGAAGAAACACAGGAGGGAAACAATAGCGTGAAAAGGGGAAGCATTGAACGAGCGCTGATCGAGGGGAGGTTTACAGAAACCAGTTATCAGAAGGTCAAGTTGTTTTTTAAGAATCTGTTTAACGGAACATATCGGAAGAAGGTGTTCAAAAGAATTGATAAATGTATTGGGGTTGTGAGCAAGCGTATTTTATGCCTGACGACGAAAATCGAACCGAACGAAGTGGTTTTCATGACATATGGAAACACATATTTCTGCAACCCTAAATATATTGCAGAAGAGATCGTCCGGCAGCAGCTACCGTGGAAGTTAGTTTGGATCGCACCACCTAAAGGGAAGATCAAAGAGGGCACGATTCCGGCGGAGATTAAAGTATATAAAAATGGAAGCTTTGATGCTGTCAAGGCAATTGCTTCTGCCAAGATATGGGTGGATAATTCCATCAATTTTTATTGGGACAGAAGTATACAGAAGAAAAAAGAGCAAGTGTACTTTGAAACATGGCATGGGTCCATGGGCATAAAACGTGTTGGCAAAGATGATGTGAAAAACCGCCGTTGGGTGCGGACGGCAAAGCGTTCGGGTGCAGTAACAAACTACTGCATTTCAAACAGCGAATTTGAAAATATGGTATTCCGAACCACACATTGGCCAAATACAGAGATCCTGATGTATGGGCATGCCCGCAATGATTGCTTGTTCAGACCGGATGAGATTGCCGAATTGCGGCAGACCGTGGCAGAAAAATATAAATATTCACCTGACACCAAAGTATTTTTGTATGCGCCGACATTCCGCGATAATGGGTATGAAGAATATCGGAATGTTGACTTTGCCGCACTTCATCAGGCTTTGGAAGAAAAGTTCGGCGGCCAGTGGCAGATATTCCTGCGGATGCATTTCCATGACAGAAAGAAACGAGTAATCCTGGAAGACGAGAAATATCTGACGGATGTGACAAAATATCCGGATATGCAGGAACTGATGATGATCGCAGATGCGGGAATGACAGATTATTCCAGTTGGGCTTATGATTTCGTGTTGACCCGCCGCCCAATGTTTATTTTTGCGACAGATCTGAATCACTACAACACCGAACGTGGACTTTATTACCCGCTGGAGAGCACGCCGTTTCCTGTATCACGGGATAATGATGAGCTGGTGGCCAGTGTGCTGTCGTTTGATGATGATGTGTATCAGAAAAAAGTCGACGAGTTTCTGCTGGATAAGGGTTGTGTTGAGGATGGCCATGCGGCAGAACGCATTGTAGAAAAAATGAAAGAGATCATAGGGGGTGGCGAAGCTTGAATGTTCTGCTGCTGATGATGGGAGGCAGTGGTACACGTCTGGGAGCTGCGATCCCCAAGCAGTTTTTAAAGGTCGATGGGAAACCGATATTCCAGTATATTCTGGAAGGTTACGCTGCTTTACCGGAGATCGGTGTCATGTGCATCGTGTCCCACGCGGACTGGCTGCCATATGTGAAAGAAGTGGTGGACAGCGTTTCGCCGCGATGCACTGTGCGTATCACCGCTGGCGGGGCTACCCGCTCGGAATCAGTGCGCAATGGACTTCACGCTGTCAGCGACATAGCGGACGAGACTGCCACTGTACTGCTGCATGACGCGACACATCCCTATGTGGACGTGGAAGGTACCCGCCGTGTGATACAGGCGGTACAGCGATGCGGAGGTGCGACACTGGGGGCTTGTCAGTATGATACCTGCTATCAGATGGATGGAGACCAGCTTCTGGAAAAGGTCATCCCACGTCAGTATGTGGTGTCCGGCGCATCACCTGAAGCATTTCGCTATGGGGATATTAGCCGTATTTACTTTTCAGCCGCTCAAGAGGAACTGGAGAAGATGACCTCTGCCGGCGCCATTGCATTGACCCACGGTATATCCATGGAGGTGATCCCCAGCAATATTTTGAATTTAAAAATCACCTATCCTCAGGATCTGGAGTTGTTCAAGATGCTGGTGCATACATACTTTTTCCCACCAGAACAAACTGGGGCAGACAACTGAAACCATAGAAGAAACAAATGATGAAAGGAAGTCAGATCATGATCAATCCCTTACTTGAAATGGTGGAAAAGCGTAAAGCCGGCATTCACTGCGGCGTACCCTCTTTCTGCTGCGCTAATAAGATCGTAATTGAAGCGATCCTGGATCAGGCAAAACGTTCTGATGATACCGTACTGATCGAAGCGACCTCGAATCAGGTCAACCAGAACCGCGGATACACGGGTATGACACCCCAGGATTTCACGGATTTCGTGTATCGTATTGCGGACAAACTCCGTTTTTCGCATAGTAAGATCATTTTGGGCGGTGACCACATGGGTCCGCTGCCTTGGGTGGATCTGCCGGAAGCAGAGGCTATGGCCAATGCTGAAGTGCTGGTTCGGGCCTGCGTACAGGCGGGATATCAGAAGATCCATCTGGATACCAGTATGCGTCTGGGGGACGATCCGCTGGATAAACCGCTGGAGGATGCGGTCATTGCGGATCGAGGCGCCCGGCTGTATCGTGCCTGCGAGGATGAGTTCTGCAAGCTGCTGCAGCGTGACCCTAATGCTGTCCATCCTGTGTATGTGATCGGCAGCGAGGTACCTATCCCCGGAGGATCTCAGGAAGAAGAGGACACAGTAGCTGTTACCACGCCGGAACGGTTTGAAAAGACGCTGCTGGCCTATCATCAGAAATTTATAGAGTTGGGGCTGATGGACGCCTGGAAGTACATCATTGCCATGGTCGTGCAGCCTGGAGTGGAATTCGGCAACCGTGAGATCCACCACTATGACCGGATCGAAGCCCATAAATTGTGTGAAGAGTTGAAAAAGTATCCTGATATAGTCTTCGAGGGCCATTCTACAGACTTCCAGTCACCTCGAAAGCTGCGGGAAATGGTGGAAGATGGTATTGCCATCATTAAGGTCGGTCCGGCCTTGACGTTTGCCCTGCGCGAGGCCCTGTTCGCGCTGGCACATATTGAGGACGAACTGCTAGGTGACAGTCCTGTCAAATCCAACTTTGCCGCGGTGTTGGAGCATGAGATGGTCAGCAACCCCAAGAACTGGGTAAAATACTACCATGGTTCTGAAAGTGATATGGCGCTGGATCGGAAATACAGCTTTTCGGATCGCTGCAGGTATTACTTTGCCAATGAACGAGTGGAACGGGCCGTCTTGCGCCTGTTTGACAACTTGGCTTCCGTGGATATCCCTTTGGGAATGCTTCATCAGTATATGCCTCTACAGTATATTAAGGTGCGTGACGGAAAGCTCCGCATGGATCCGCGTGAACTGGCCAAAGACGGTGTTGTTGCATTGGTGGAAGACTATAACTATGCAGTTAAATCCAACTATGTGACCAGCAGTATCTTTGTAAGATAAGGGGGCCATCATGAAAGCAGCGGTTTTACTGGGGAATACGAATCTTTGCTACATGGAGGTCGACGAGCCGCGCACCGGGGTAGGTGAGGTCAAAGTGAAGGTTTCCGCCTGCGGTATTTGCGGATCTGATGTGCCCAGAGTTTTTGATGGCGCGGCCCACGGTTATCCATTGATCCTTGGCCATGAATTTTCCGGCATCGTGGCGGAAGCAGGTGCAGATGTGGCGGGAATTGCCGTCGGCGACCACGTGGTAACAGCACCGCTGGTGCCTTGCGGCACTTGTGAAGACTGTCGGCGAGGTGACTATGCGCTTTGCAGGCACTACTCCTTTATCGGCTCCCGCCAACAAGGCGGCTTCGCGGACTATGTGGTAGTGCCTGCCGCCAACGTGGTGAAAATACCGGAGACGCTGTCGTTCCTTCAGGCGGCCACGATAGAACCGGCCACGGTGGCGCTCCATGCGCTGCGCCATATCCGTTATGAGGCAGGAAAAGATGTGGCGGTGCTGGGCTGCGGCATCATTGGATTGTATATGGTGCAGTGGGCGCGGATCATGGGCGCACGCAGTATTACGGCCATTGGTCGGGGCCAACAGGGACTGGCTGCAGCTGAGCGTATGGGGGCGGACAGGATTGTGAGTACTCAGAATACAGAGGCGGTGCAGCAGTTAATGGCTGGTGCTGGTTTTGACTATGTGCTGGAATGCTCTGGCGCAGACGTTACCATGAAACTCATGCTCCAGGTAGTGAAGAATAAGGGCGTGGCCTGCATGGTAGGTACGCCAAAAAAGTCGCTGGAGTTTACCGTACCGCAATGGGAGTGCATCAATCGCAGAGAGTGTTGGGTGACGGGCTCCTGGATGTCCTATTCCGCGCCGTTCCCTGGCGAGGAGTGGGCGACCTCCATCTCCTGCATGAGCGATGGCAAGTTGCTTTGTGGCGAGGGCCTGATCGGCGGTGTATATCCCATGTCGCAGGCTATGCAGGCCTTTGAACGGGTACACAATGGCGAGATAAAGGGCCGTGTTCTGCTGACAAATGGGGGGCTATATGAGAAATCGTGCCATTGACGCATATCGTTTCCTATTTTCGGCGGTCATTATGTACTACCACTACAGAACACAGATCAGCGACACATTTCTAACCAGCGGCTATCAAGTGGTAGAGTTTTTCTTTATTCTATCCGGTTTTTTGATGGCAGCTGCCAGTCAGCAGCCAAAATATACGGAGTTGCCGCTGTGCAAGGCGCATATGACTTATATGAACGGCAGAGTAAAGCGTTTGTGGCCCCACTATCTCTTGAGCTTGTGCTGCTTTTATGCGGTTGCCATCTTCTTCACAGGCAGATGGACATTGGAAAAGCTCCTACGTTGGCAGCTCCCAGAGATTTTTATGCTGCATATGACGGGACTCTCCAATCCGAAGTATGTAGGCATGGGAGCCGACTGGTATGTAGGGTCATTGATAGTAGCGTCTTTTTTGCTATTTCTACCATGCCTGCGATGGAAACGAGTATTCCAGACATATGTGGCACCTATCCTTTCCGTGAGCATCTATGTATGCTTATGGAGAGAATATGGACATTTGGGGTCTATTAGAGACGGCTTGCTGAATACATATTCCGGCACATTGCGAGCTATCGCAGCTATGTGCCTCGGTTGCATACTGCACGGTGTATACTGTTACCTGCGGGAGCATTATACAAGAAGCACAGCTAAACCGGCGCGTGTCTTTTTTACACTGGTAGAAGTTGCCTGCGTAACGGCCGCGTGTATAAGTTTCGGCGGGCAATGGAAAACTGAACGTGATTATCTAATGGTGCTTGTTTTTGCAATAATTATTCTTTTTGCCTTCCTGAAATTGGGATATCTGTCGGAAATGTTGGACAATGGTTTTTCAGCCTATTTGGGTAAGATCAGCTATGCAATTTTCTTGAATCATATGGCTTTCAAGGAGGCATTCTCCGTAATCCATGGACCGACAACGCTTAAGGCCATCTGCTATGGCGTGTGCGTGATAACGTTTTCTATGCTGACAACAGCTTTACTGGATGCCGCAACCAAGAAGAAACCGGTCAGCAAGGTGTTCCATCTGTTATTTGTGCCGAAAAAAATAGAAAAGGAATCTGCCTGACATTATGCTGCAACGTTTTAAGCGCTACCAGTTTTTGTTTGAGGAGCTGGTGAAGCGCGACTTCAAAAAGAAATACAAGCGCACGGTGCTGGGCATGGCGTGGAGCCTGCTGTCGCCGCTTTTGATGCTGCTGGTGATGAAGCTGGTCTTTACCCACTTCTTCGGGAGGACTATCCCGCACTACACCATCTATCTGTTCTGCGGCAACCTGATCTTCAGCTATTTCAGCGAGGCCACCAAGGAGGGCATGAACTCCTTGATGGGAAATGCCAAGATCTTTACCAAGGCCAATGTGCCCAAGTATCTGTTCCTGTTCTCCAAGAACGTGCAGACGTTCCTGAATTTCCTGATCACGCTGGTCATTTTCTTCGTGTTCTGCGCCTTTGACCACATCGTGTTCACGTGGAAGTTCCTGCTGCTGCTGTACCCCATCTGTCTGCTGCTGCTGTTCAACATCGGCGTGGGGCTGATCCTGTCGGCGCTGTTCGTGTTCTTCCGGGACATCCAGTACCTGTGGTCGGTGTTCACCCGTCTGCTGATGTACATGTCGGCCATCTTCTACTCCATCGAGACGTATCCGGCCCATGTGCGCAACCTGTTCCTGCTGAACCCGGTGTACCTGTTCATCCGCTACTTCCGGAAGATCGTCATTGAGGCCACCATCCCCACAGCGTGGTTCCACCTGCTGATGCTGGCGGACGCGGCCATCGTGCTGGGATTGGGCTGCCTGATGTACAAGAAGTACAACACCCGTTTTCTGTACTATGTGTAAGGGAGGCGTCACATGAGCATTCTGGAAGTAAAGGACGTCTCCATCCGCTATAAGACCGGCGACTTCAAGGATATCGGCCTGAAGGAGTACGTCATGCGGCGCATCAAGGGCAACTACGAGGTGCGGGAGTTCTGGGCGGACCGGCACATCACGTTCACACTGGAGAAGGGCGATATGCTGGGCATCATCGGGACCAACGGCGCGGGGAAATCCACGCTGCTGAAGGCGGTTTCCGGCATTATGGAGCCTACGAAGGGCAGTATCCGGCGTCAGGGCACCATCGCCGCGCTGCTGGAGCTGGCCAGCGGTTTTGACGGGGACCTGACGGTGAAGGAGAACGCCTACCTCCGGGGTGCCATGCTGGGCTACACCCGGAAGTTCATGGATGAGACGTATGACCGTATCATCGACTTTGCCGAGCTGCGGGAGTTTGAGCACCGTCCGTTCAAGCAGCTGTCCTCCGGCATGAAGAGCCGTCTGGCGTTTTCCATTGCCAGTCTGGTGGAGCCGGACATCCTCATTCTGGACGAGGTGCTGTCGGTAGGCGACGGCGCCTTCCGGAAAAAGAGCGAGAAGAAGATGCGGGAGATCATCTCCGGCGGGGCCACCACCATTCTGGTGTCCCACTCGCTGGCGCAGGTGCGGGCGCTGTGCAGCAAGATCCTGTGGCTCCACAAGGGGGAGCAGGTCGCCTTCGGAGACGATGTGCAGGGCATCTGTGACCGGTATGAGCGGTTTCTGGAGGGAAAGGAGAAGCTGTGAGCAGGGAGTACGACTACCTGATCGTGGGCGCGGGGCTGTTCGGCGCGGTGTTCGCCCGGGAGATGACGGACGCGGGCAAGCGCTGCCTCGTCATCGACAGGCGCGGTCACATCGCCGGAAACGCCTGCACCGAGACGGTGGAGGGTATCGCCGTCCACCGCTACGGCGCCCATATCTTCCACACCAATGATGAGACGGTATGGAATTATGTAAACCGTTTTGCCCATTTCAACCGGTTCACCAACAGTCCCATCGCTAACTATAAGGGCGAGCTGTATAACCTGCCCTTCAACATGAATACGTTCCATCAGATGTGGGGCGTCACCACACCGGCGCAGGCGCAGGCGGAGATACACCGCCAGCAGCAGGCCGCCGGGGAGGGCGAGCCGCAGAATCTGGAGGAGCAGGCCATCCGCCTGGTAGGGCGGGATATCTATGAGAAGCTGGTGAAGGGCTACACGCAGAAGCAGTGGGGCCGCCCCTGTACGGACTTGCCCGCCTTCATCATCCGGCGGCTGCCGGTGCGCTTCACCTATGACAACAACTATTTCAACGCCCGGTATCAGGGTATCCCCGAGGAGGGATACACCACCATGGTGGAACGTATGCTGGCGGGGATCCCGGTGCGGCTGGAGACGGACTTCCTCCGGCAGAGGCGGGAGCTGGCGGCGCTGGCGGAAACGGTGGTGTACACCGGCCCCATTGACGCCTATTTCGACTACCGGCTGGGGGCGCTGGAGTACCGCAGCCTCCGGTTTGAGACGGAGGTGCTGGATATCGACAATTACCAGGGAAATGCCGTGGTGAACTACACCGACGCGGAGACGCCCTGGACCCGCATTATCGAGCACAAGCATTTCACCTTCGGCAGCCAGCCAAGGACGGTGATCACACGGGAGTACAGCGCCGCGTGGCAGCCGGGGGACGAGCCGTACTACCCCGTCAACGATGAGCGGAACACCGCGCTGTACCAACGCTATGCGGCGCTGGCGGCAGAGGAGCCGCACACGCTGTTCGGCGGGCGGCTGGGCGAGTACCGCTACTACGACATGGACCAGGTCATCAGCGCCGCCCTGACGCTGGCGCGGCAGCAGCGGGCCTGAAGCATAAAGAAGGCAGCCATTTCCCATGGGAAATGGCTGCCTTTTGCACCTATATCACGGCTGTGCCGTCTCGTTTTCCGCGGCCAGCACGTCCTCCGTGTCGGCGCCGCACAGGCGGATGAGCTTCTCCGCCAGAATTTTGGAGAACCCCGCGATCAGCGCGCTCTCGATGACCAGCAGCTCCACGGCGTTGTCGCCACTCTGACCCGGCGTGCGGATACCCTCCGCGCCGGTCTGCACCTGCTGGTTGAAGAACAGCGCCAGCCGCCGGAACTTCTCCGAGTAGTCCTCGTAGACCGCCCGCACCTCCTCTTCGCTGCTGTCCGGCGGGATGACCTTCTGCACGTCGCTGATGCTGAGACTTTGCTTCATGGTCAGGATCATGATGAGGTAGGCGATGTGTACCCGGTGGTACTTGCGCTTCACCGGTGCGGGCATGATCTTCAGCCGCACGTAGTTGTTGATGGTGGAGGAGGTCACAAACCGCTCCTTCGTCCCCGTTGGGGCGGGGATAAAACTGAGATACTGCTCCAGAAGTACGATGACCTGATCCATATACAGCCCCAGATCCGGAATGGCGTTCCACTCCGGCAGGTGGTAGTCGGTGATGAATTTGTCCCAGCGCCGCAGCTTGTGGGCCACAAGGTCCTTGTCGTATTGCATGAAAAAGCCCCCTAACTCGTAGACATAATATAGTATATCACAAATGGATTCCCTTGACAAGCAAAACGTAAATATGATATCTTGACGTATAACATCTAATATGTTATATTATGTAAAAACCGCTGAGGAGGGCATACTATGGAACGGGCGTATGTGTATGGAGATTCTCTGCTGAAGGCTACTGTGCCGGACAAGGCCATGCGGTATCACTTCCATCTGGCGGAGGTCATGGCCCGGTACCCCACGGAGCGGCTGGAGGTGGTGAACCGGGCCAAGATGGGTTCCACCATCAGCAAGGGGCTGTCGCTGGTGGAGCACGACGTGCAGCGGGGTATGGACGCCCGCTGGGCGCTGGTGGCCTACGGCGGCAATGACAGCGATTTCGACTGGGCGCGCATTGCCGCCGACCCGGAGGGGGAGCACAAGCCCCGCACGGAGCTGCCGGAATTTCTGGCCAAGCTGAAAAGGACAGTGGCGGAGCTGGTGCAGGCCGGGGTGCAGCCGGTGCTGATGACGCTGCCGCCTATTGACGGGAAGCGGTATTTGGATTATATTTGCAGTAGCGGCCTCAGCCGGGAGCGCATTTTGCAGTGGCTGGGCGATGAGGGCCGCATTTACCGACATCAGGAGCTGTACTCTGACACAGTGGCATCCTTCGCCATGAGCGAGGGGCTGCCCCTTATCGACGTGCGCCGCCGCTTTCTGCCGCTGCGGGACCTGCCGCAGATGATCGCGGCGGACGGCATCCATCTGACCATGTCGGGGTACAGGCAGCTGTTCGACGCACTGGCCCAGTGGGTCACGCCGCAGTTGTAACGGAAACAAGAGAAAAAGGAGACACATTATGGTACGTATTATGACCGATAACGCGGCAAATCTGCCCAAGGCCCTGCTGGAACAGTACGGCATCGGGGAGCTTTGCCTGACCTATACGGTGGACGGCGAGCCGACGGACACCGACGCGGAGTTCGACGGGCGCAGCTTCTATGACGCCATGCGGCGCGGTGCGGTGGTGCAGACCTCCATGGTCACGCCGGACGCGGCGCGGCGGGGTATGGAGCCGCACCTCATCAACGGCGACGATGTGCTGTATGTGGGCCTGTCCGGCGGCGTCAGCGGCACCTGCTGGGGCGTGGGACTGGTGGCCCGCGAGCTGGCGGAACAGTATCCGGAGCGGAAGATCCGCGTGCTGGACACCAGGGGCGCTTCCCTGGGCGAGGGCCTCATCGTGCTGGAGGCCGCCCGGCTGGCGGCGGAGGGCCGCGTGCTGGAGGAGATCGTGGTGCGCTGCGAGGAGCTGTGCGGCAAGATGCGCCAGCACTTCATGGTGGACGATCTCAAGTTCCTGCGCAAGGGCGGCCGCATCTCCGGCGGCGCGGCGCTGGCCGGTACGCTGCTGCAGATTAAGCCCATCCTGCAGGGCGACGAGGAGGGCAAGATCGTGATGCTGGCCAAGGTCCGGGGCAAGAAAGCCGGCATGGAGGAGATGGTGAAGCTCTACGACCAGATGGTGGAGGACAGGAGTGCCCCGGTGGGCATTTCTCACGCCGGCTCCCCGGCGGATGCGCTGCATGTGGCCACCCGGCTGCGGCAGGTGGGCTGCACCGGCGAGATTTTGACGGTGTGCCACGAGCCGGTCACCGGCGCCCATGTGGGGCCGGGTATGCTGGCGGTGTACTTCTTCAGCGAAACGTGGCGGTAAGCGCCTGCGTGTAAAAACGAGAAAGAACGGAAGCCTTTACCAAGGCTTCCGTCCTTTTTTTGCATACAGCGCATTACTTGGTCAGCGTCTCCACCCAGGCGGAGTACTTGACAATGTTGGCATCGCGCTCCGCCGCGTCCCTGCCCTGGGTCAGGATGTAGACCTTGATCTTGGGCTCCGTACCGGAGGGGCGAACCAGAATGGTGGTGCCGTCGGCCAGCTCGTAGCGCAGCACGTTGCTGCCGTGCAGCTCCATGGAGGTGACGGCGCCGGTGGCGCAGTCCACGGCGGTGCCGTCGGCATAGTCCTTGCGGACGGCGACGGTAACGCCGGCGATGTCGGCGGGCGGCATCTGGCGCAGGCGCTTCATCAGCGCGGCCATCTTCTCCAGACCGTCCACGCCGGGCATCACAAGGTTGTGGGTCTTTTCGCCGTACCA
>CAKTPQ010000012.1 GCA_934591745.1 uncultured Oscillospiraceae bacterium | reverse complement strand
CCCTCCGGGCCGCAGACCGCCATGCCGGCGGAGTCGTAGCCGCGATATTCCAGACGGCGCAGGCCGTCCAACAGGATCGGGGCCGCCTGTTGTGCGCCCACATATCCGACAATGCCACACATATTTGATTTTCCTCCTGAAAGATATGGTATCTGTCGGAAGAACAAACGCGCAGACCATTTGTATCCTCTCATCCGGTCGCAGCCCCTCTGTTTTGCGGTCACCCGCATATTTGCCGGCTGCGTACGCGCCCGGACGGCGCGGGAGAGCATCCGCCGAATCTTCGATAAACTCTCCCCCTCGTTATCCCATGGCGGCGCGGACAATATCCGCTGCCAGCCGGCGAAAGCTTTTTCGTCAGGACGAGGCGCAGAAGCGCAGGAATACTTTGTGTATTTCCAGCTTCCGCAACGACGTATTGGCGGAAAAGATGAGCCGGCCCATGGGCGCATGGCGCTTTGTGTCAGGCGCTGTACCTGATATCCTCCTTTCACATTCTGCGTATCTATGCATACACCGCACGGCATATTCCCGCCGCGCAGGGGCATACTGAGAAAAATATCCCACGAAAGGGCGTGTATCTCTTGGCGACCGCTTTTTTGCGCACCGTCATCCTGTATCTGCTGCTGATCGCGGGCCTGCGGCTCAGCGGCAAGCGGCAGATCGGCGAGCTGGAGCCCATCGAGCTGGTGCTGACGCTGCTGATCTCCGATCTGGCGTCGGTGCCCATGCAGGACTTCGGTATCCCGCTGCTCAACGGCGTGGTGCCCATACTGGCGCTGATCGCGCTGTCCACCCTGTTTAGCTGCATCAGCCTGCGGAACGTGCGGTTCCGGTCGCTGGTATGCGGCGAGCCGGCGCTGGTCATCAAGGACGGCCAGATCCGGCAGGAGGTGATGCACCACAACCGCCTGACGCTGGACGAGCTGATGGAGGAGCTGCGGGGACAGGGCGTGCTGGACATCAACACCGTGAAATACGCGGTGCTGGAGACCAGCGGACACCTGTCCGTGCTGCTGCGGGCTGACCAGCAGCCTCTGACGGCCCGGCAGATGGCTGTGGCCGTGGAGGACGACGTATCCCTGCCCACGCTGGTCATCAACGACGGCCGCATCATGGCGGAGAACCTGCGTCTGGCCGGGCGGGATGAGAACTGGCTGCGTCAGCAGCTGCAGAAACGAAAGATCAAGCACGCCAGGGACGTATTTCTCCTGTCGGTGGATGAGAACGGCACCGTGGTGTGCCAGCTGAAGGAGGATGTGCGATGAAGGCGGTGCGTATCCCCCTGTTCGTGCTGGCGGTGCTGCTGGCCTTCTCCGTGTGCAACGCGGTGTACCTCACCCGCCGGTGCCATGCGTGGCAGGCAGAGGTCATGGCCGCCGACCGTGCCGCCGCTGTCGGGCATCCGGAGGAGGCGTCGGCGGCGCTGGCGCGGCTGGACGAGCTGTGGCAGGCCGATCAGGTCTACCTCCACATCGTGGTGACGCACGGGGACATCAACAACGCCGAGACGCTGCTGCGCCGTGCCGTCCTGCTGTGTCAGGCGGACAGCGAGGAGCTGCGCCCCACGCTGGCCGAGCTCCGCGCCTGTCTGGGCATGGTGGCGGAGACGCAGCAGATCAGCATCAAGAATATCCTGTGACTTACTTCTCGCTGAGCAGCTTGTTCAGCTCGCTCATGAAGGTGTTGATATCCTTGAACTGGCGGTAGACGGAGGCGAAGCGGACATAGGCCACCTCGTCGGCCTTCTTCAGCTTCTCCATAACCTTTTCGCCGATGACCTCGGTGCTGACCTCGCGCTCCAACGCATTCTGCAGCTCCTGCTCGATCTCCAACGCCATGCGCTCCATGTCCGCCACGGGGACGGGCCGCTTTTCGCAGGAGCGCTGGATGCCGCGCAGCACTTTGCTGCGGTCGAAGCTCTGGCGGGAGCCGTCCTTCTTGATGACCACCATGGGCAGGCTCTCCACCGTCTCATAGGTGGTAAAGCGCTTCTCGCAGGACAGGCACTCCCGGCGGCGGCGGATGCTGCTGCTCTCGTCGGCGGGGCGGGAATCCACCACCTTGCTCTCTTTATATCCGCAATAGGGACATCTCATATGCTGACCCTCCTGATCTTGCGGCAGAATGCCGCTGGTTGTCGTCAGTATATCACAAATATACAAGATGTGGTAGTCCCGCGGGCAAATTTTTTCAGCTGTTTTGTGTTTTTCCCGGCATAAGGGGTGTCCATCCCCCGGAAAAGGCATAGAAAACGTACCGTTTTCCCTCCCGCTGCCCTACGGCGGCGAAGCAGAACAGCTCCGTCAGCGGAAAGGGCGCGTCCTGCGGCCACGGCACGGCCACCTGTGCCGCCGCACCCTCCCGCCGCAGCAGCGTACCGGCGGGTGCCGGCCACGGCAGGCCGTCCGACGGAGCCAGCGGCCGCCACACAGCCCCCTGTACCGGCCGGGCGCTGCACCGTGCCACCGTCCCCAGCGGCGCGGTCATGGCGGTGGAGAACCGCCGGTGCAGGCAGCCGTCCTCCGTGACGCCCAGCAGCAGCTCACCCCCGGCGCCGCAGGCGTACAGGCGGTACAGTCCCGCGGGCAGGCCGGTGCAGCAAACGCGGAACACCGTGTCCGCGCCGGACGGCTCCACACGCATCGTGCCCACACGCCGCTTTTCCAGACAGACCGGCACCTCCATACGGGCCGCCCCCTCCCTGACTGCAAAAAGCAGGTCTGTGCCATGATATGCACAGACCTGCTTCTGATATGCGTTTCCCCGGCGGTCACACCAGATGGCTGCCGGTCAGGCCGAAGCTGACGGCGATGGCCGCGTCCACCTGCTCCATAACGGTGCCGTCCACGCGGCCCATCCGCTCCCGCAGACGGCGCTTATCCAGCGTGCGGATCTGCTCCAGCAGGATCACGGAGTCCTTGGGCAGACCGCTGCCCTGTGCCGCCAGCGCGATATGGGTCGGCAGCTTGGCCTTGCCAAGCTGTGAGGTGATGGCCGCCGCGATGACCGTGGGGCTGTGGCGGTTGCCGGTGTCGTTCTGCACAATGAGCACCGGGCGCACGCCCCCCTGTTCACTGCCCACCACGGGGCTGAGATCGGCGTAGTATATGTCGCCGCGTCTGACAATCGTATCCACAAAGTTCACACTCCGCCGCAAGAAGTACCGGGGGGGATCTATGTCCCCAGGTCACTTCCATTGTCCCACGCAGCCGCGGAATTTATACCCTTTGCGCATCAGTAAATTCCGGATGTGTTCCGCCCGTTGTATCCTATGCGGCCATGGGGCGGGGCGTACCGTCAGAATCGCAGCAGCAGTTCCTTTTCCACCTCCTGCCCGTTCTGCAGGTACACACGGGGCACCCGCTTGCTGACGGCGCAGGTCAGCTCATACGAAATGGTATCGGCCAGACGGGCCAGCTCCTCCACGGGGTGAACGTGTCCGAAGATCTCCAGCTCGTCCCCCACCTGCACCTCCGGCAGGTCGGTGAGGTCGATCATGCACATATCCATGCAGATGCGGCCCCGCTGGGGCGCATCGCCGCTTTTGGCGGCAAAGCGGCACTTGCCGCTGAGGCAGCGGAAAAAGCCGTCGGCGTAGCCGTAGGGCACCACGCCCATCCGGGTGGTGCGGGGCGTTGTGTACAGCCGTCCGTAGCTGACGTCCGTTCCCGGCTCATAGGTCTTGATGGTGCTGACGGTGGTCTTGAGGCTCATCACAGGCCGCAGGCCCAGCTCCGCAGCCAGCTGGCCGCAGCCGTACAGCAGGATACCGGGGCGCACCATGTCCAGATACATCTCCGGATAGGACGCCACGGCGCCGGAGTTGGCGCAGTGCCGGATGGCAAACCGCCGTCCCCGCTTCCGCTCCACCTCCTCCACCACGCGGCGGAACAGGTCGAACTGGGCACGGGTATAGGCCTCACTGTCCCCGTCCGGCTCGTCGGACACGGCAAAGTGGGTGAAGATGCCCTCCGCCCGCAGGCCCGGCAGGCCGCAGGCATCGCAGATATCCGCCGTACCGGTGGTGAAGTGGGCGCCGGCCACCAGATAGCCCAGCCGGGACATGCCGGTGTCCACCTTGATGTGTACCGTCAGCTCGCCGCCGCAGCGCACCGCCTCCTCACTGTACTCCAGCGCCTTGGCCTGGCAGGACACCGCCTGCGTGATGTGCAGGTCGATGAGGTTCTTCACCTGCTCCCGGGGCGTGTGGCCCAGGATCAGGATGGGCATGGTGATGCCCCCGGCCCGCAGCTCCATGGCCTCGTCCAGACTGGACACGGCCAGATAGTCCGCCCCCAGCGCCTGTAGGGTGCGGGAGACCTGCACGGCGCCGTGGCCGTAGCCGTCGGCCTTCACCACGCCCAGAAACTTCACGTCCGCGCCTACGCGCTGCCGCAGCGTATGGTAATTGTAGGCCAGCGCATCCAGATCGATCTCGGCCCACGTTCTCCTCAGTGTAGATTCCATTCTTTATCCCTCCGATGTGGTGCAGGTGAAGGCCAGCAGCTTCGCTGTCAGCACCACCTGTTCATTCTGTGAAAACTCCGCGTACCGTGGGAAAAGCCCCTCCGCATCCAGCCAGACGGCGCACAGCACCTTGTCCCCGCCGGGGGCGGTGGTGTCCAGCGTTAGCCGCAGGCAGGGGCTGTCCTCCAGCGTCTCGCTGCCCTGCTCCAGCACATAGCCCTCCGCCAGCGCCCGCAGCAGATACGGCAGGCAGTTGGCCGGGCAGACGTCCAGCGACGCCCCCGCCGGTAATTGCAGCCCATCGCAGGAGATCGTCATGTCCTCCCCCGACACGATGGCGGTAAGGCCCGCCAGCTCGCCGGGCGCGGTAACGGTGGTGACGGAGTCCCCCGCCGCGTCATAGCGGCACTGCAGCGTGAATGTCCGGCTGTCTGCGGACGTATGGCTGGTGACCTCCGCCTCCATCTGGGCCGTTTTCACCGTGCGGTACTGTTCCTGCACGGCGTTTCCCGTCTCCGCACCGCCGCAGCCGCACAGCAGCAGGCACAGCAGCAGCGGTCCTATGATCCTCTTCACGGTCATCCCTCCTTTTCAGGAAGGCTCTCCGCTACTCCACCTCTTTCAGCGCATAGGGCAGTTTCTCTAATAGATCGGTGGGGGTCATGCCCCTCCGTCCCTTCTCCGCCGCGGCCAGATCACCGGCCCGCCCGTGTAGCCACACGGCGCAGCAGCAGGCGTCAAACGGCTCCATGCCCTGCGCCAGCAGGCTGGCGGTCATGCCGGTGAGGATGTCGCCGCTGCCGCCCTTTGCCATGCCGTCATTGCCGGTGGCGTTCACCGCCAGACGTCCGTCCGGCGCGGCGATCACCGTGCGGTGACCCTTCAGCACCAGATAGACGCCCCGCCGGGCGGCATAGGCCGCCGCCCCGCTCTCCCGGCCCCGGCTCACATCGCCGCCGGCGCGGAAGAACTCCCCCTCGTGGGGCGTCAGCACCGTCACAAGGCCGCGGCGGAGGGACAACTCATCTATATGCCGCTCCAGCGCGTTTATGCCATCGGCGTCCAGCACCAGCGGTCTGTCCAGCGTCAGCAGGCGGCGCACCAGCGCATCGCTCTCCATGCTCCGCCCCATGCCGCACCCTATGGCTGCGGCATCGCACCCAGCGGCGCGGCGGCGGATATCCTCCTCCGCCGCCAGACACAGCTTTCCGTCCAGAGACGGCAGCGGGTGGGGCATGGCCTCGTCGGATTTTACTGCCGCGACCTGCCAGATGTCGGCAGGCACGCCCAGAAACACCAGTCCGCAGCCGCTGCGGACCGCGGCACGGGAGCAGAACACCGGCGCACCGGTGTAGCCCACGCTGCCGCCCAGCACATAGACCTTTCCGAAATCTCCCTTGTGGCCCTCCGGATCCCGACGGGGCAGGGCGGCGCGCACATAGGCGGCGTCCAGCGTCAGCATTGCGGTCACTCCTTTCCGGTGTCCCCTGCGGGATTTTTGTTCAGTATATCACATTTGTCAATCGCCATTTCTGCTATTTTTGTTGCGTGATGGGAAAAAAGTGCTTGCATGTTCCGGCTTCGTGTGGTATAAATGGGTGCATCAAGGAAAAAAGTGATGAACGGGAAGATCTGCGGCCCACGCATCTCCAAGAGAGGGCCGGCCACCGGCTGCAAGCCGGCCTGAGACGCATCGCAGTGTTCGCCCGGGAGCTGCCGCGAGGAAATGCGCGGACGGGTCATCCTCCGTTAACGGGAAACGAGTGCGTGGGCCATGCCCGCGAAGCTGGGTGGTACCACGGAAGCGTCGCCTTTCGTCCCATGTCATGTGGGATGAAAGGTGTTTTTTTATCCCCATAAGCGAAACTCTCAAAAGGAGGCATCACATTATAATGAAAGAGAAACTGGAAAAGCTGCTCACCGAAGGCAAGGCCCGGATCGAGGCCGTCGGCAGTGAGCCGGAGCTGCAGGAAGTCAAGGCGCTGCTGCTGGGCAAGCAGGGCAGCCTGACGGAGCTGCTGAAGGAGCTGCCCAAGCTGGACGTGTCCCTGCGTCCGGAGATGGGCAAGGCGGTGAACCAGGCCAAGGCCCAGCTCACCCAGCTGCTGGATGCGCGCCGCAATGAGCTGAAGATGAAGGCGTCCGAGGTGGACCCCGACTTCGACATCTCCGTGCCGGGCATACTGCCCCCCAGCGGCGGTCTGCACCCTATCACCCAGATGTGCTACGACCTGAACGACGCCTTCCGCTCCATGGGCTTTGAGATCTATGAGGAGGACGACATCACCAGCGAGCTGTACGGCTTCGACAACCTGAATTTCCCGCCCAACCATCCCGCCCGCGAGAGCATGGACACCTACTGGCTGGCCGGCCACGACAAGGGCGAGTGCTGGGACAAGCTGTGCCTGCGTCCTCACCTGACCGGCGGCTCCGTCCGCTATATGCAGACCCACAAGCCCCCCTACCGCTTCGTGTACCCCGGCAAGGTGTACCGCAACGAGACCACCGACGCCCGCCACGAGCGCGCCTTCTTCCAGTATGAGGCGCTGATCGTGGACAAGGACTTCACCTTCGCCTCCGGCAAGGTGATGATCAAGAGCATCCTCAGTAAGGTGTTCGGTCGGGACGTCCCGGTGCGGATGCGCGCCGGCTTCTTCCCCTTCGTGGAGCCGGGCTTTGAGATCGACATGGGCTGCCTGGTCTGCGGCGGCAAGGGCTGCAGCGTGTGCAAGCATGTGGGCTGGATCGAAGTCATGCCCGGCGGCACGCCCCATCCCAACGTTCTGAAGGCCGCCGGCCTGGACCCCGACGAGTACACCGGCTTCTATGTCAACATCGGTCTGGACCGTCTGGTCATGATGCGCTACGGCGTGGACGATGTCCGTCTGTTCCACAGCGCCGACCTGCGGTTCCTTGAGCAATTCCATTGATGAGGGAGGGCTGCTGAAATGAAAGTATCACTGAATTGGATCCGGGACTACGTAGAGCTTCCGGAGGATATGGACCTGAAGCGTCTGGCCTATGACCTGACCATGTCCACCGTGGAGGTGGAGGACGCCACCGACCTGGGTGCCTCGTTCCACGACATGGTGGTGGGCCAGATCCGGGAGGTCCTGCCCCATCCCAACGCGGACAAGCTGCGTATCTGCCGCACCGACATCGGCGGCGGCGACATCAAGGAGATCGTCTGCGGCGGCTCCAACCTCCGCGACGGCATGAAGGTGGCCGTGGCCCTGCCCGGCTCCGTCTGCCGCTGGCACGGCGAGGGCGAGCCTGTGGAGATCAAAAAGAGCAAGCTCCGGGGCGTAGACAGCTACGGCATGATCTGCGGCGCCGTGGAGATCGGCCTTGCCGACCTGTTCCCCGTAGAGGGAGAGGCCGTCATCCTCGACCTCAGCGATTTTGACGCCCCTGCCGGCACGCCGCTGGCGGACGCGCTGGATCTCAACGACATCATTCTGGAGATCGACAACAAATCCATGACCAACCGCCCCGACCTGTGGGGCCATTACGGCATCGCCCGTGAGCTGGCGGCACTGTACCACCTGCCCATGAAGGAGTTCCCCCACTTCGACCGGAACGTGGAAAACACCGCCGGGTTCCATGTCACCGTGGAGGACGCGGAGCGCTGCCCCCGGTATCTCTCCGCCCAGATCGAAGGCCTGTACGTCAAGCCCGCCCCCTATCAGATGCAGAGCCGCATCTGGCGCGTGGGCATGCGGCCCATCAACGCGCTGGTGGACATCACCAACTATGTGATGCTGGCCACGGGCCAGCCCACCCACGCCTTCGACTCTGACCATATTGCCGGCCACGTCATCGTGCGCCGCGCCGGCGAGGGCGAGAAGCTGCTGCTGCTCAACGGCAAGGAGCTGTCCCTCACCAGCGACGATCTGACCATCGCCGACGACGCAGGCGTGGTGGGTCTGGCGGGCGTCATGGGCGGCGCCAAGGACTCCATCCTGCCCGAGACGGGCAAGGTCATTCTGGAGATCGCCAACTTCCAGGCCGCCGGCATCCGCCGCACCGCCCTGCGCTACGACAACCGCACCGAGGCCTCCGCCCGGTACGAAAAGGCCATCGACCCCGAGCGCTGCGACCAGGCCTTCGACCTGTCCATGCAGCTGTTCCGGGCGCTGTATCCCGATATGCAGGTCACCGGTCTGGTGGACCAGTACCCCGTGCCTCTGAAGAAGGCCGAGATCGACGTGCCCATCAGCTGGCTGGAGCGCCGCCTGGGCAAGACCCTGACGCCGGAGGATGTGGCCCACAAGCTGGAGCCGCTGGGCTTCCAGCTGACCTTCGACGGCGACAACATGCACGTTGTGGTGCCCACCTGGCGTTCCACCGGCGATGTCAGCATCAAGGCCGACATCATGGAGGAGGTCGCCCGGATGTACGGCTACGAGAACTTCGAGGCAGAGCCCATCACCACCTCCTTCGACGGCGCTATCAACCAGCTGGACAAGGATCTGGAGCGCCACATCAAGGAGTATCTGTCCATCCGCTGCGGCATGCAGGAGATCTTCACCTATCCCTGGATGGATGAGACGTACGTCAACGCCATCCTCCAGAGCACCGACGGCATCCTGTCCCTGTCCACGCCGCCGTCCCCCGCCGAGCGCTTCATCCGCTCCTCCCTGCTGCCCAACCTGTGCAAGGCTGTGTCCAAGAACGAGCGGTACTACGGCGACTTTGCCATCTTCGAGACAGCGCAGGTGTTCCGCGATGAGAACTACACCACCCCCTACGACCAGCGGGAAAAGCTGCCCTCCCAGCGCAAGAATGTGGCCGGTGCTTTCGTATCCGCCGGCAAGGACGTGACGGCTCTGTTCCGCAAGGCCAAGGGCGTTGTGGAGATGATGCCCCGCTACACCCACATGGAGAGCTACACCCTTAAGCAGGTGGAAAAGCCCGTGTGGGCCGATGAGGTGGTCTGGCTGAACATCTATCTGGGCGAGAAGCACATCGGTGATCTGGCCCTGCTGAGCAAGCGGGTATCCATGGCCTGCGGCATCAAGAACGTCAACGTCATGCTGTTCCAGCTGGACCAGGATGCGCTGGTGCCCCTGCGCTCCCGTACCAACACCTTCACCCACCTGGCCGAATATCCCATGACCGACTACGACATCTCCCTCCTGCTGGACGGCGAGGTGAAATGGGCGGATGTGGCCCAGACCATCGGCGGCGTGAAGAACGAACTGCTCCACGGCGCGTCTTTCGTGGACGAATACCGCGGCAAGCAGGTGCCGGAGGGCAAGAAATCCCTGACGGCCCGGCTGACCATCGGTTCCAAGGAAAAAACCCTGACCTCCGCCGAGATCGAGGAGGTGGCCAACACCGTGCTGAAGAAGCTGACCAAGCGCTTCGGCGCGGAGCTGCGCTCCCGCTGAACCAGCCCCCTTTTTCCGGCACCGGTGCTTTTTCCCTCTTTACAGAAACGGGCAAATGGCGTATACTGAAAGGGATATGAAAGAAAGGCGGTGCCAATATGGACGATTACACCAGAAAGTTCAACGCGGCTGAGGATAAGGATCAACAGGTCCATTATATCCTGACCACCGTCTACGAATCCCTGAAGGAAAAGGGCTACGACCCCATCAACCAGATCGTGGGCTATATCCTGTCGGAGGATCCCACCTACATCACCAACCACAACTCCGCCCGGACGCTGATCTGCAAGATCGACCGGGACGAGCTGCTGCAGGTGCTGGTCAAGAGCTATCTGGAGCTGTAAAATGCGTGATAAAAATGCCGCGCAGCAAGGCTGCGCGGCATTTTTTCTGCACATTCTCCCGGTTTCGGCAGGGTATGCCTGATTTTTCCTGCCGGTGCGCGTTGACAGCGGCGGACAGATGTGTTACAATTTGGTTACAAAGTTTTCAACGGAGGTACTTCACATGGCAGACGTGAAAAAAGGCGAAGGCCTTGTCTATAAAAATCATCCCCTGCGCCGGGTGGACAATCTGATCTACTACGGCAGCATGGCTGACAAATACATCGTCATGTTCCAGATCCTGGACACCAAGAAGGAGCAGGACATGGACGTGGCTACCCGTGTGTCCGTGCAGCTGCAGCTGACGGACCCCGACCTGCGCTCCCGTGACCGCGTGGTGAAGAAGTCCGAGAAGGACAGCCTGTATGCCGCCATGGATGTGGGTACCATCTGGCTGGAGCGGGCATTGGCCGGAAAGCTGTGAGCCTATGAAACGCATCCTTACCGCGGTACTGGCCGCAGTTGTCATGATCTCCGCCGTCACCGGCGTCACCGTCCTGACCGGACGGTTCAAGAACTCCGTGGTGCCGGTGGCCCATGCCATCCCCCTGAACGCATCCATCTCCCTGCCTTCCGCCTCCTCCAAGCTGGAGAATGCGGCAGGTCCGGCCATGACCTCCGGCGCGGCACTGGCCGCCGTGGTAACGCCAGCCACACCGGAGGCGGTAGAGACCGCTGTGGCCACCATCCAGCGCAAAGCGGAGGAAAAGGCTGCGGCGGAGGCAAAAGCCAAGGCGGAAGCCGAAGCGAAAGCCAAAGCGGAAGCCAAGGCCAAGGCAGCCTCCCAACTGATGGCAACGACGAATTCCGGAAAATCTCTGGGCAGCGGCGTCATCAACGGTTCCGACGTGCGCCTGCGCAGCGATGCCAGCACCTCCTCGTCCATTCTGGCTACCCTGTCCAAAGGCACTTCCGTCACTGTGCTGGCCGAGAGCGGCAGCTGGTACGCCGTGTCCTATAACGGCACCGCCGGCTACGTAGCTCAGCAGTATGTGACGTTGGGCGACTCCCTGCCTGCCGATACCGGCAGTGCGGACACCTCCGCAGATACCAGCGCTGATACCGACAGCAGCACTGACAGTACCGATACCAGCAGTACCGTGCCCTCCGGCAGCTACGGCAGCTCCGCCGTCAGCATCGCCTACCAGTACATGGGTGTGCCCTATGTCTACGGCGGCGCATCCCCCAGCGGCTTCGACTGCTCCGGTTTCACCATGTACGTATACGCCCAGCTGGGCGTGTCCCTGCCTCACGGTGCCACGCCGCAGCTGAACTATGGCACCTATGTCAGCCGCAGCGAGCTGCAGCCCGGCGATCTGGTGTTCTTCTCCGACGGCAGCTACCCTGCCTCCCATGTGGGCATCTATGTAGGCGACGACCAGTTCATCCACGCCTCGTCCTCCAGCAGCAACGGCTACTGCGTGTGCGTTTCCTCCCTGAACAGCAATTATTACAGCAGGAATTTCGTGGGCGGCCGCCGCTTCTGAATCCCGTAACAAGCCATAAAGGAAGCCCTCCGGCTCAGCCGGAGGGCTTTAGTTTATTCAGCTCTTTCCGTGGATCTCGCCGCCGCACTTGGGGCAGGTGATGACGATCTTGCCCTTGCCGCGGGGCACACGGCACACCGTTTTGCAGTTGGGACAGGTAAAATACTTGTGCTCCCTGTCCATCCGCTGCTGCTTATTCCCGGCAGCCCGGCGCTTCATGGGCCACCAGACCTTCTCCAGAAAGCGGGCATTCTCCGCCCGGCGCTTCTGCAGGTTGCGGGAGAACACGCGATATACCGCGATGACCAGCAGCACCGTAGACAGGAAACTGATGACCAGATGGACGGTCTGCTGCTTGATGAAGATGTTGGCCACATCCAGCAGGAGCGCCGCCCAGATAGTGGTCAGCCCCAACTGATCCGCGCCGTTGCGTCCGTACATGAACCGCGACAGCGCATTGCCGATTTTTTGCAGAAAACTCATACGCAAGACCGTCCCCCTGCTATTTTTCATCTCAAAGTGTCATTTTACAGGAAAAGTCAGCAAAGGTAAAGCCCCTTTATGGAAAATTCACAAAATAGACAAATTTTCGCGGCGCACCGGGCGGTCTTGCAAACGTCCCGCGCTCTATGCTATAATATATTGAATATGTACATCCGCCGGGCGGGAGCCAGTCAGGCCGGCTCCCGCCGGTGCAAAACGGCAGACCACCCCGCCAGCGGGCGAAACCGGCTGCGCCTTCTGCACAGGTGCGCGGCGGTCTGCACGTCTTATACTATGCCGCCGCGGCTGCCGCCGTGCGGCTGAAAGGAAGTTTTCCATGATCAAGATCGCTCCCTCCATCCTGTCCGCCGACTTTGCCCATCTGGCCCGGGACATCGAGGCCATCTCCACCGCCGACTACGTCCATGTGGACGTGATGGACGGCCTGTTCGTGCCCAATATCTCCATCGGCATCCCCGTGGTGAAGTCCATCCGCCCCACCACCACTCTGCCGCTGGACGTCCATCTGATGATCGACCGCCCCGTGCGCTATGTGGAGCAGTTCTGCGATGCCGGCGGCGACCTTATCACCTGCCATGTGGAGGCGGACACGGAGGAGAACATTCTCGCCGCCATCGACAAGATCCATGCCAAGGGCAAGAAGGCCGGCGTGGTGGTGAAGCCAAAGACCCCAGCCAGCGCCGTGCTGCCTTTCATCGACAAGGTGGAGCTGATCCTGGTCATGACGGTGGAGCCAGGCTTCGGCGGCCAGAAGTTCATGGCCGACATGATGCCAAAGGTGCAGACCATCCGGGGCTACATCGACGCCATGAACCCCGCTTGTGAGCTGGAGGTGGACGGTGGCGTGGACACCCAGACCTGCAAGCTCTGCATCGCCGCCGGCGCCAATGTACTGGTGGCCGGCTCCGCCGTGTACAAGGCCGCCGACATTCCTGCCACTATCGCCGCACTGAGAGGTTAAACGCTATGGAATACTTCCCCGCCCCACTGGAAAAGCTGGTGGAACAGTTTGCCAAGCTGCCCGGCGTGGGCTACAAGTCCGCCCAGCGTCTGGCGTTCCATGTCCTGAGCCTGCCTGCCGAGGAGGCTCAGACCTTTGCCGACGCCATTACCGACGCCAAGCGCAGCGTGACGCTGTGCCCCGCCTGCCAGAACCTGACCGCCGGCGGCCTATGCCCCATCTGCGCCGACCCGAAGCGGGACGATGCCACCATCTGCGTGGTGGCCGACCCCCGGGACGTCATTGCCATCGAGCGCAGCCGGGAGTACCGCGGCCGCTACCACGTGCTCCACGGCGTGCTGTCCCCCATGAACCATGTAGGCCCCGACGACCTGCACATCAGATCCCTGCTGGACCGGGTGGCCCAGGGCGGCATCGCCGAGGTCATTATGGCCACCAATCCCGACACCGAGGGCGAGGCCACGGCGCTGTACATCGCCCGGCTGCTGAAACCCTTCGGCGTGAAGGTCACCCGGCTGGCCTACGGCATCCCCGTAGGCGGCCATCTGGAATTTGCCGACGACGCCACGCTGATGCGGGCACTGGAAGGACGGCGGGAACTGTGAAACGTCTTGCCTGTCTGCTGCTGGCCTGCCTGACGGCGCTGGCTCTTGCCGCCTGCGGGGCGCAGAAGCCGCAGGAGGTGGCCCTGTTCGCCATGGACACCTATATGACCCTCGCCGCCTACGGCGACAACGCCGACGATGCATTGACCGCCGCCTCCCAGGAGATCAACCGGCTGGAGGCCACTCTCTCCCGCACTATCGACACCAGCGACATCAGCCGGCTCAACGCCGGCGAGGCCGTTTCGGTGCAGCAGGAGACACGGGAGCTGCTGCTGCGTGCGCTGACCCTCGCCGAGGAGACCGGCGGCACCTTTGACGTGACTGTGGCCCCGCTGGTGACCCTGTGGGGCATCACCTCCGATGCGCCCCACGTCCCCACCCAGGAGGAGATCGACGCCCTGCTGCCGCTGGTGGGCAGTGACCACGTCCACATGGACACTGAAGTGACGCTGGACGATGGCTGCGCCGTGGATCTGGGCGGCATCGCCAAGGGCTACGCCTCCCGACAGGTGGCGCACATCCTCCGCGCCTACGACATCACCTCCGCCGTTGTATCGCTGGGCGGCAATGTCTACGTCTGCGGCAGCAAGCCAGACGGCACACCGTGGAACGTGGGCATACAGGACCCCGCCGGCAGCGGCTATGCCGCCACGGTGGCCCTCACCGACTGCTTCGCCGTCACCTCCGGCGGCTATCAGCGCTATTTCGAAGCGGCGGACGGCACGGTGTATCAGCACATTCTGGACCCCCGCACCGGGCACCCCGCCGACAGTGACCTGCTGTCCGTCACCGTGATCTCCGACGACGGTACGGCGGCGGATGCCTATTCCACCGCTCTATACGTCATGGGCGAGCAGGAGGCCGTGTCCTTCTGGCGCGCCCACGGCGGCTTCGACCTGATCCTCATCACCGCCGACGGCCGGCTGCTGTACACCCCCGGTCTGTCGGACGTCATCACCGCCCCGGAGGACTGCGCCTATGACTTCCAACCCATCGCCGCCCAGCCTGCGGCCTAAGCCGCTGGACGCACTGGTGGCCGCCGCCGTCGTCGCGCTGGCTGTGGTCACGGCCCTGCTGTTCTACGGCCCCAGAACCGGCGCGGGACAACTCACCGCCGTCATCACCCAGCACGGGCAGACCGTCCGCACCGTGGCCCTCACCGGCCTCGACAAGGAGCTGGTGATTCCGCTGGACGACGGCACCTACCACTTGACCGTCCGGGTAAGCGGCGACGCCGCGTATATCGCCGACTCCGACTGTCCGGGGCAGGACTGCGTCCACACAGGTGCCATTACCCGGGCGGGACAGTCCATCGTGTGCCTGCCGGCGCAGGTGGTCATCTCGCTGGTGGGCGCCGCGTCCGACGTGGACGCGGTGCTGGGTTAGGAGGTGCGCCATGAAGCTGAACGCACGCTCCATCGCCCTGTGCGCCGTGCTAACGGCATTGGCACTGGGTCTGAGCACACTGGAAAACCTGTTCCCCGTGACGCTGGTGGTGCCGCTGCCTGGCGTAAAGCTGGGCCTTGCCAACATCGTCACCGTGTTCGCCCTATATGAGCTGGGCGCCGTCCCTGCCCTCACCATCCTGACGGCCCGGTGCCTGCTGGGCGGACTGTTCGCCGGCAACCTGTCGGCGCTGCTGTTCAGCCTGCTGGGGGGCTTCACCGCCATGCTGGTGATGATCGCCCTGCGCCGGTGCAAGGGACTGTCCATCTACGGCGTGTCCATCGGCGGCGCGGCGGCCCACAACCTCGGCCAGATGGCCGCCGCCTGCATCACACTGGGCAATACCATGGTGCTGGGCTACCTGCCATTCCTGCTGGCCGTTTCTCTGGTCACCGGCACGCTCACCGGCTTTGTGGCCGGTCTGCTGTTCCGCGCCATGCGCAATATCCACCTATCTCACTGAGGAGGTCTACCTATGGACAAAAAAGACAAGATCATTCTCCAGCAGCTGGATGTGATTCGCTCCATGACGGAAAACAGCATGAAGCGCATGAACAGCGACTTCTGGGGCACGCCCTTCGAGAACATCACCGGCGACGTCCCCAAGTCTCCTTCCGCGCCCGGCAATCAGTCTGCCGACAGTCAGCCGGAGAAGAAAGCGCCCCCCACCGCCACCGCCAAGCCCGGCGACGAAAAGCCCGCCGAGGAGGAGCTGCCGCCGCCGGAGAAGATCGAGGATCTGCTGGCGGAGCTGGACAGCTATATCGGGCTGGGCGTGGTGAAGGAGGAGGTACACAACCTCATCAACATGGTGCAGGTCTATAAGCTGCGCCAGCAGCATGATCTGCCTACCACCGATATGTCTCTGCACATGGTGTTCACCGGCAATCCCGGCACCGGCAAGACCATGATGGCGCGGATGATGGCCCGCATCTACCGAAGCCTGGGCATTCTGTCCAAGGGCCAGCTGGTGGAGGTGGACCGCAGCGGTCTGGTGGCAGGCTATGTGGGGCAGACCGCCCTGAAGACCCAGAAGGTCATTGAGAAGGCCATGGGCGGCGTGCTGTTCGTGGACGAGGCCTACGCCCTCAACGGCCGCAGCGAGAACGACTTCGGGCAGGAGGCTATCGACACCCTGCTGAAGGCCATGGAGGACCACCGGGACGATCTGGTGGTCATCGTGGCGGGCTACACCGACCTGATGGATAAGTTCATCCACTCCAACCCCGGTCTGGAGTCCCGCTTCAACCGTTTCCTGCTGTTTGAGGACTATTCGCTGGACGAGCTGGTGGCCATTTTCAAGATGCGCTGCGGCAAGGGCTACGTCCTGTCGCCGGAGGCGGAGCCGCTGGTGCGGGACTACATCGCCGAGGAGAGCGCCGCCGGGGACAGCTTCGGCAATGCCCGGGGCGTCCGGAACATCTTCGAGCATATTCTGGTGGCCCAGAATAACCGTCTCGCCAAGATGGAGACGGTGACCCGCGACGACCTGATGACCCTCACCGCTGACGACGTGCTCCATGCCCGCGGCAAAATAGACGAATAACAAAGCACCCCCTCCGGTCTGGCCGGAAGGGGTGCTTTTCCCTGCTGAACCTGTTCCGCAGTGCTATATCTACTTCAGATCCTTATACGGCGCAAGCGCCGGGCTTTTGTCGCCCACACACCAATAGTCGCAGCAGTCGCCGCCCAGCGCTTCGGTCTGCGTGCGGATGAGCCTTGCATGCATGACCTCGGCCAGGAAGTGATCGGTCTTGCAGAGATACGGCAGCAGCTCCTCATAGCCGTGGGCCTTGGCATGTCTGGCGATGGGACATCCGACGAGATGGAAGCAGAACCCCTCTGTGCGGTGGTCGGGGTTCAGTTCTATCCTCCAGCTATCCAGCCATTCCCCCTTCGCCTGGTGTTCCTCCTGCATTTTCATAAAGCTCCTATACATTTTTTCAAACAGCCTGTACGGCCACTGGTGCTTGTTGCCGTCTATGAACTTCCCAAGAAATTTCATTCTGTCCACGGCCCGGCGTTTCATGGTCAGCAGCGTCTCACCGTCCATTCTGTGACCGCTGGCCTCATAAAAGGACAGGATCGTGAACCAGTCCAGCATGTTCTTCGCCATCATGTTTTCGCCCAGCTCGGCATATCCTTCATGAACGCAAGATAGTATTCTTCCGCTTTTTGGAGGATCGCATCCGCCTCATCCGGGTAGGCCTCCCGACAGTACCGTTCGCACGGCTTTGCGTATTGTGATTTTCCATATACTCTTTTCATGTAGACCCCGCGCAGCACAGAAGCAAAGATACTCATCAGACTGCCCCCTGATTTTTAGTTAGAGAAGATTAACCGTTCGTCTGGAAAAAAGCCGCAGCTCCGCGGCTTTTCCTGCGGTCAAAGCTCCTCGACCCTTTCGATTTGTATCGTAGCAAAGTTTATTTTCCCTGTCAAGATGCCAATGGCCGCACTCCTTCTCCGTATTCATTCTCCGTGCCACTGACACCCCCATAAACAGCGGAGGCCCAGCTCGAATGAGCTGGGCCTCGCTTTTTCAAGCTGCCGTACAGGCATGTCTCTCTTCAGGGCATCTCCGGGTCGGCGGCAGGGCGCACGGTGAAGTCCTGCGCCGCCGCGCCCTCCGGAAGCAGCTTTGCCATGACCACCAGTCGCTGGTCGCCGGTCTGATCCATGTCGTACTTCCGGCAGCAGGTGGACAGCGTCAGGATGGTGTCCTCCTCGCCGAAGGTCACACCGTCAAACGCCAGCCAGTTCTTCTTTGCCACCTGCGCCAGAAAGTCGGTCAGCTCCTGCCCTGCGGGATCAGGGGCGATGTAGTCAAAGGAGATGTCCGTGATGAAGCAGGCCGTGACCTGGAAGATCATGTTCTCCCCCTCCACGGAGAGGTAGATGTACGGATTTTTCCTGACAAAGTCCGCGTCCGTGTAGCGGTGGAGCTTGGTGAACTTCACACCGTCCGGGTCGCAGTTGCTGGCGGAGTGTCCGAAGATGACGGTGTTCTTGTCCAGCTGGCTCCGGCTGCCGAAATGATCGTCGCAGTGGGCATAGTAGCAGCCCCACTCGCTGAAGTTCCCATCCTCGTCCTTCTGCAGGTAGTAACCGTTGTCCGCCGCCTGCATCACGGGGTCGTCCACCTCCGCGCCGGGAATGTACAGCCACGCGGCGGTGTCGGGATTTTTCTCCTTCGCGGCCGCCAACTGCTCCTGCCGGTCCACGGCGGGGATGACCTCGCCGGCAGACTGCGGCTCCGTCACCTCGGTAACGGTGGGAGGTGCCTCCTGCTGCCCGCAGGCGGCGGCAGTGGCTGCCGTGCCCAGCAGCAGTATGGCGATAAGGGTTCCGGTCAGAAACCGGGTCATTTTCTTCATTGCGTTATCTCCCGGTGCCAGCGGCGCTCTGCTCCACGAACACACCGGTCTGGGGATTGCCGTTGGCCTTCATAAAGACGGCCTCGATGGTGTGTTCCTTCGTGACATTCTCAAAGGTGTAGGACGTCACGACGCCCACGCTCTTGCCGTCCACCAGCACCTTGGCCACGGCATAGCCCGCATCCGGGGTAATGGTAAAGGTCTGGTCACCGCCTTCCCGGACAGTGACCCAGCCGGAGGGGGAGATAGAGCCGTTTCCGCTTACCGTGACCCGGATGGTGCGGCGGGTGTAGTCGTGACCGCCGTCATTGCCGCTGCCGCCGTTGGAGGGATCTCTGTGATACAGCTCCACCTCACCGGTCAGCACAGTGTAGTTGCCGCTCGCGGGTGTAAAGCGCCACGTATAGAGCTTGTTGGCCTTCACGATGGTGGTGTCAGGCAGCAGCTTGCCCGTTTCGTCGACCCACTCCAGCGTACCGTCAATGGCGATGGTGCCGCCCTCCAGCGTCAGCACGGCGTCCTTCAGCGTCCGGCTGCCGCCGATGATCCTGGTGTACTTGGGCGCACCGATGGGGACGGCCTTGGTGATGGTGATCTCCACCGGAGCGCTGGTGACGTCGTTGTACTCGGCATCGCCCTTCTTGGCGGCCGTAACGGTGACCGTGCCGACCTTTACGGGCGTCAGCTTACCGGTGGCGGCATCAATGATTGCCTCACCAGTGCCGCTGGTCACAGCGTAGGTCACTTTGCCCGTGCCGCTGCCGCCGGTGGTACCCAGCTGCAGCGTCTGGCCATAGACCGTGGTGGTGCCGCCGGTGACGCGCAGCGCCGCCTGATCGTCTCTGGCGAGCATGGTGATGACCACCTTAACGACAGCATCCTCATAGTTGGCGGAGGTGATGGTCACCGGCAGTGTTGCGGTATCACCCGTTTTGCCGCTGCCGGTCAGTGTATACCGCACAACACCGTTGGCGTCCACGGAGGAAGCGGAGATGATGGCCGTCTCGCCGACAGCCGTGCCCATGGTGTAGCCCGCTGCGCCGGGCACCAGCCCCGACACATCAACGGTCTTTTCACCGGTCAGCGTGTATTTGCAGCTGAAGGGGATGTCTGCCAACACAGGAGCAGCGGCCTTGCCGATGGTCAGCGTGCCCAGCGTGAGTTCTCCGGCGTTGTAGTTGGCGCCTTCGGCCACAGATGCGGTCACCGTATAGACGCCCGCATCGGTGGGTGCCGTCTCGCTGCCGTTGTACTTCACGGTGACAGTCCCCATGCCGTTGATGCCGGACTTGACCGCAGCCGTCACGGTCTTGCGCGTACCGTCATAGGTCAGTGCCGCGCTGAGATCGGGCGCCACGTCCAGATCCGCCGGCGTCGGGTCGATCCTGGTAATTTTCCAGGTCGTATCGGCGGTGCCGGTGTAGTTGTCCGTGCCCTGGATGGTCAGGGTGCTGGTGCCGGCATCGGTGGCCTTGTCGCCGCCCACGATGGCGTAGGTGATCTCGGGAGTCCAGCCATCCAGCGTCACAGAGGCGACGGTCACCATCTGCTCACTGCCGGTATAGTCGAAGGTATCGCCGGTCAGCGTGATGACCGCTCCGGTGATGGACTTGGGCAGGATACGGAAGGTCCCGGACGCCGTGCCGGTATAGTTACCTCTGCCGCTGATGGTCACTGTGCCGCCGGATGCCGCATCGGTGTTGGCGCCGTAGTTGAAATCGAAGTCCGTGCCCTTGACCAGCGTGACAGCTCCGTCCTTGATCTCGGGTTCAGGCTGGATGATGCTGCCGGTGTAGCCCTGATCGTCGATCGCGGCGATCATGTCCGCAGTGACAGGCTTCGGATCCACCTTCTGGGTGTAGGAGATCTCCTTTGCGGCGTAGTCCTTCGTCTCGGACGCCGTGGCCTTGATGACTGCGGTGCCTGCGGCGTGGATCGTCACCTTGCCGGTCCCGTCCACGGTGGCAACCGCCTCATTTTCGCTGGTGTAGGTCACGGTGCTGCCCTCTGCCGCGCCGGTGGCGGCAGCGCTGAAGTCCGGGTCACCGTAGGTCCTGGTCAGGGCATCCTCCGCAAAGGCGAAATCGTCCTGCGTCAGCTTGCTCGTCACAGTGTATGTACCCTTGTTGAACGTAATGGTGTAGTTGCCGTTCAGCGCCAGCGTGCCCTGCGTGATGTCGTAGTTCCCCACAGTATCCTTGTCCGCATTCGTCGTCAGCGCGCCGGTGAAGGCGTCATTGCCGATGAGCGCGGGCGTGCAGGTGTAGGTCAGGTAGACCAGATCATAGCCCACGCGGGAGGTCTTGTTCTCCGCCGTGACGGTGACAGGCTTCGGGGTCACGGTCAGCTTGTCCGCGCCCTCGATGGTAACATCGTAATTCGTATTGCTGGCCGTACCGGTCACGTCGTACTTGCCGACGGGCGAGGTCTCAGCCGCCGCGCTGGTCAGGGTCAGGCCCAGCGATTCGACGGTGTCGTCGCCCACCAGCGCATTGGACGGCGCGGTGGCAGTGAGCGTCGGGTTATCGCTGCCGTAGGCGCGGCTGACCGCGTCCACTGTGACGGTGATGGATTTCCGCTCAATGGTCAGCTTGTCCGTACCCACGACGGTAACATCGTAATTCCCGTTAGTCGCCGTGCCGGTCACGTCATACTTGCCGACCTTGGAGGTCGCAGTCGCGGTGCTGGTCAGGGTCAGACCCAGCGATTCGAAGGTATCGTTCTTCACAAAACCCTTGCCGCCCGTCACCTGCGCGGTGAACGTCGGGTCCTCCTCGCCATATGTACGGGTCGCTTCATTTACCGTAACGGTGATGGGCCTCGGCAGGACGATCAGCTTGTCCTTGCCGTCAAACGTGACGTTGTAATTGGAATTGCCCCATGAGAAGACATTGACATCGAATGTACCGACTTTGGAGGTCCCGCCGCCGCTCCAGGACGGTTTCAGCGCCTTGAGGGTATCGCCCTCTGCCAGCGAGCCGCTCACAATGGTGAGCGAAGGCGTAAAGGACACGCCGGTATCACCGTAGTAGTATGGGACCGGGTCGAGGGTCAGGGAGATGGGACGCGGGGTGACGTTCAGCTTGTTCGTGCCCTCGATGGCGACGATGTAGTTCGGGTTGTTCGCCAAGCCGGTCACATCGTAGCTGCCAACAGAGGACTTCTTGTCCGCTGTACTGGTCAGGGCCAGACCCAGCGAAGCGATGTCGTCGCGGCCTGCCAGCTTGCCCGTGGTCACCTGCACTGTAAAGTTGGGATTCGGGTCGTCGCCATAGTGGCGGCTCGTCTCATTCACCGTGACGGTGATAGAGCGCGGCAGGATGGTGAACGTCCAGTCGGCGCTCGTCAGACCATCGGCAGGCTTGTAGTTCTCGGTTTCCTCAACCTGGATATGAACGTTGTAGGTGCCCACATTTATAGGACTGACCTTATTACCGTTCTCGTCGTAGTAACTCTGGTAAATGATCATACCGCCAACTTGGGGGCTAACGGTCGGGTACTTCGCATCGCCGTCATAGATCAAATCAGTCGGAGCTGCATAGGTGAAGTCATCGGCCGTGAGGGTGGCCTTTTCGACGGTATAGTTCACACTGACGCTCGCGCTGCCGATGGTGAGGGTGACGGTGTAGTCGCCCGCGTCCGAGGGATAGCTGACGGTCTCGCCGTCCTTTGTGTAGACCAGCGGAGTATCAAGAGCCCCCGCCTGCCAATCATGGGGGGTCAGCAGCGCATAAATTTCCTTGCCGTCGCCGTAGACCGCATGCTCCGGCTTGGTCAGCGTCGTACTGCCGCCAACACCGTTCAGCGGGCAGCTGCCGTCCGTATTGGTGCAGGTGGCGGTGATGGTATCGGTCTCGTCATCCGCCGTGTACTTCCACTCGTGGGTGTGCACCGCGAGGACCAGCTCCGTGCCCTTCTTGGTGACCACATAGTCCCCATTGGTGGCGTCCGGGGTGAAAATGGCGGCATAGTTCAGCGATCCCGCTGCGCCGGTGGCGATTTTGACGGAGCTGCCCGAAGCGGGCGTGGCCGCCGTGGTCACGCCGATGCGGGCGCTGTCCGTCAGGCTCTTGTCGATGGTGATGGCCGCGCCGTTGGCCAGGAAAACGTTGCTATTCGCGTTGCCGGTGACGTTTGCCGCACCGCCGACGGTGAAGCTGCTGTCGGCCTCCACATACACGCCGCTGCCCTTTACGGCAACATTGCCGGTGACGGCGCCGCCGTACATGTTGAACGCGCCGTTGTTATGCACATACACACCGCCGCCGTTTGCAGCCGCATTATTGCTGTCGACGCTGCCGCAGCCGCAGATGGTGCCGCCGTACATATTAAATGTACCGCCGTTCACACTCACGCCATGGCCTTCCAAACGCTTTGCGGAGGAAGATCCGATGTAGATGACGCCGCCGATGACGGTGACGCCGTCGGAGTTCAGATCCCACCGGCCGTTTTCATCTTTCCCGAACTTGTGCGTATTTTGGCTGTCACTGCATTCGGTCAGCGTAAAGGTCGTGCCGCTATTTACCTTGATGGCGTCACCTTCATAATTTGTTCTTTTGATGCTGTGGTTGTTGAGGCAGAGCACCACGCCGTCCATAGGCGTCCATGGGCCGTTCCACCACGCATCCGCCGTCAGGTAGTAGTAACCCGCCGCCTTGATGTCAGTCAGATCGGAAACGCCGATCCACTCCACGCTGGCGTGGTCACCGTCATGGCCGCAGGACGCGCCGCAGATGGGGTGATTGTGCGTGCCGTTGACAAAGAGCACTCTCTTGTCGCCCATATACGCCTTGCCATAGCCCGCGTCGCTGGTGAATGCCGCCTTGTCCGCGTCCGTCAGCGCGCTGGCCCTGGTGGCCACGGTGACAGAGCCGCCGCTGGCAGGGATCGTGACCTGCGTGGTCATGCCGATGCGGGCGTCGCTGTTCAGACCGGCCGCATCAATGGTGACGGCCTGCTGTTTCTTATCTGCGTCGTACAGGTAGAGGTTGTTGGCGCTGCCGTTGGTGCCCTTTACATACACGCCGCCGCTCAGCGTACCGTTTTTCCAGTTATCCGTGATTTGCACGCTGCCGGAAACGGTCATGGGCGCCTTGTACATAAACACGCCGCTGCCCCTGTTGGCGGCACTGTTGCCGGTGATGCTGCCGCCGGTCATGGTGAAGCTGGCGTTGGTGCCGTTGATGCTGCCCACATACACGCCGCCGCCGTTACCGGCTTCTGGGATGCTGCCGACGTTGCCGATGACGGTGTTGCCGGTGATACTGCCGCCGCGCATGGTGAAGCTGCCGTCGCTCACAAACACACCGCCGCCGTCGTAGTTGGCCGTGTTGCCGGAGATCTCCACGCTGTCGGACACGGTGAGCTTCGCTGCTGCACATACGCCGCCGCCTTCGTGTGTGGCTGTGTTGCCGGTGATGGCCGCAGTGCCGGACAGCTCGAGCGCACTATCCGCATACACGCCGCCGCCATAGCTGGCGCTGTTGCCGGTGATGGTGCCGCCCGTCGCAGTGAACGTGCCGCTGCCCACGTACACGCCGCCGCCGCTGCCGGCGGTGTTGGCGTCAGCGGCGCTGCTGCCGCCGATGGTACCGTTCGTCAGGGTGAAGCTGCTGCCCATATCCACATACACGCCGCCGCCGTTGGCAGCCTTGTTTGCGGAGATCGTACCGCCGGACATAGTGGATCTGTTGGCGCCGGTAAAGACACCGCCGCCATACTCGGTGGCTGTGTTGCCGGTGATGGTGCCGTCGGTCATGTCGAATTTGCCGGTCACATATACGCCGCCGCCGTTCCCGGTGGCCGTGTTGGCGTCAGCGGCGCTGCTGCCGCCGATGGTGCCGCCGGACATGGTGAACGTACCGCCGCTATACACACCGCCGCCCTTTACAGCCTTGTTTGCGGAGATCGTGCCGCCGGACATATTGAACGTGCCGCCGTACATGCACACACCGCCGCCACCATAGTAGTCGGTGCGGCTGCTGGCCACGGTGTTGTGGGAAATGACGCCGCCGGTCATGGTGAAGGTGCCGCTTGTGTTCACACACACGCCGCCGCCATAGAGTTCGGCCCTGTTGCCCGTGATGGCGCCGCCGTGCATCGCAAAGGTGCCGCTTGTGTTCACATACACGCCGCCGCCATAGTTCTGACCGTTGCCGCAGAGGGTGCCGCCGTACATCGTGAAGGTGCCGCTGCCGGATACGTTCACCGCGGCACCGCCATACTTTGCTGTGTGGGTAATGATGCCGCCAGTGACAACTTGTGCGCCTGTCTCATCCACCAGCCACCGGCCCTTGGTATCGGTGAAATGATACGTTCCATTGCTGCCGTTGCAGTCCGTCAGGGTGAATGCGCCGCTTACATTGATCGCGGCCTTGCCGGTGTCCATCGTAATGCTGTACCCGTTCAGGCAGAGGTACACGCCGTCTACGGGATTCCAGGTTTCCCCTGTCATGTCTGTTGCAATGTTTTGGGTCAGGTAGTAGTTGCCCGCCTCCGTGATGTCGGTCACCTTGGAAACGGGCGTCCACGACACGCTGGCATGCGTATCGTCCGTGTGCCCGCAGGTCGCGCCGCAGATGGGGTGCTCGTGGGGCAGACCGTTATACAGCCGCACCTCATTGCCCTCCTGCCGGGTGGCATAGGGTTCGGCTTTGTCGCTGAAGATGCTGTCCTCGGTGTAGCCATTGCTCGCGCCATGGGCGACGGTGACATAGCTGCCGGCGGCGATCGTACCGGCGTAGGTCACGCCGATCTTGGCGTTCTCGTCCAGACCGTACGTGCCGATGGCGAGGTGCTTACCGCTTGCCAGATAGACGTTGCTGTCGGCAGTGCCCTGCTTGTTGCCGGTGATGGTCACGCTGCCGGAGACAGTCAGGGGGTCGGACTGGTAATGGTAATAGTACACGCCGCCGCCTTCGGTCGCGCTGTTGCCGGTGATCGTGCCGCCGGACAGCTCGAATGTATCATTATAAAGGGCTGCGCCGCCGCCGTCGCCAGCGCTGGCGGTATTGTTGGTGATGCTGCCGCCCCTCATGGTGAAGGAAGCGCCTACTGCCGATACGCCGCCGCCATCTCCTGCCGACATGTTGCCGCTGATCTCGCCGTCGTACATGGTAAAGCTGCCGCCATGCGCGTACACACCGCCGCCGCCGTCGTTAAATACTTTTTCAACATGGTTATCCGCGATCCTGCCGCCGTACAGGATAAATTCCCCGTCGTGCACCTCCACACCGGCGCCGTCCTGTCCTGCGCCGGAGGTGGTGCTGCCCACACGGTTGCCGCTGATCTCGCCGCCGAACATGGCAAAGGTGGCGCTGCCGCTGCTGGAGTCACCGCACCGCACGCCTCTGCCGAGCATGCCTGCCGCGTGGGTGATCTTGCCGCCGCCCCGACAGTCACACAGCGTAAATTGCGCGCCCTTATAAATCGTGATGACGCCCTCAAAACTCGGGTTGCTGTCCTCGGTGGTTTTCGTGAGGCTGTGCCCGTTGAGGCAGAGATAGAGCGTGTAGCCGTCCCTGATCTCAAGGATCTTCGTCCGCTCCGCGTTGCCCGAAAGATAGACGTAGGCGGTCTTTGTTTCGGAATCATACGGGATCGCGTCCTCGCCGTTCCATGCCGTCCACGTCACACTGGCGCACTTATCTGCGGTATGGTCGCCGATGTCGGTGTGCGCCGCGCCGCAGATGGGGTGGGCTGCGTGCTCTCCGCCCCGCTCCGCGGTCAGCGACACCTGCGACACCAGCGCCGCGCAGAGCGCCTCGTACCGCGTCATATCCAGCATGGCCAGCTGCGCCTCGCTCAGCGCTGCCATCGCCTCGTCAATGGCCATGAGCTGTGCCTCGATGTCCGCCGCGTTCTCCTCCGTAACCTCATCAGGCAGTGCGTCCAGCAGCTTCTGGACCGCGGCCACTGCCTCATCTGTCTTCTTGTCCTGCCCATCGGTATCCTCGCCGACGGTGTAGGGGCTGCTGGGATCTGCGCCCGCCGTCTCCGCAAATGCCGCCGTGGGCAGCAGGGAGAAGCAGAGCGCCAGTGCCATGAACAGACTCAATACTCTCTTTTTCATGTGCGTCCTCCTTCAGAATGTACTTCGACAAAGGGAGATCCTCCCGCAGCCCCCCCTACGGGACAGGGGGCGCGCGCCCTGCCGGACAGGTTTTTATTGCCCGCCCATGGAAAATACTTGCATTTTTTCCATTTTCCCTTATAGTGGTATCATACACCGTACGTTAACGTGCGATGCAAGTCTTTTTTCGCGGCGGAGGTCATTTTATGGAGAAAGAACGCGGTTTATTTTCTGTCGGCGAACTGACGCGAGCGCTCCGCATCACGCGCCGCACCCTCCTCTATTACGAGGAGTTCGGCCTCATCCGGCCGGACGTCCGGGACGGTGCCACCGGGAACCGCTATTATACCATCGACACCCTTGTGAAGCTCCGCACCATCCGCGTCCTGCAAAACCTGGGTCTGTCCCTCAGCGAGATACGCGAATATTTTGACAACGCCTTCGAGCTGCCGCCGCTGATCCGGCGGCTGGAGTCGCTGCGGGACGAGCTGAACCGTCAGATCGAAGGGCTGCAGGAGCGCTCCAACGCGGAGCCGCCGCAGGTGAAGCGCGTCCGCCTGCCGCAGCAGACCGTGTACCGCCGTGTGTATACGGCGCCCAGCGTCGCGGAGCGGACAACGCTGCTGCGCAGCACCGCGCTGGAGGCGATGCGGCTCTACGGCACGGATATCTCCCACCGGCTGTATCTGGTGGAGTCGTTCATCGACAGGCCGGACGAGATCGCGTTCTGCGTGGCCGTTCCGCCGGAGAGCCGGGGCGAGCATGTGGCGCTGCTGCCCGCCGCGCAGGCGCTCAGCCTCTATTACCACGGGGCGTATGAGACGCTGCCCGGCGCGGCGCAGCGTCTCCTCGCCTGCGCGCAGGCGAGGGGCCTGACCCCCGCGGGCACCATCCGTCGCATCTATCTGGAGGGGCCGCCCCAGCACAAAGACCCCGCGAAGTTCATCACGCAGGTGGCGCTGCCCCTCCGGGAGACGGGCACGGATACCATGCAGGACAAGACCTCCGCGGCAAGGTGAAGGCACCGTGCGCCGCACCGGCGGCATACACACATTCCGAAAGACAGGCAGGAGGGTATATGATCTTCTATTTTTCCGGCACCGGCAACAGCAAATATGCGGCCCAGCGCATGGCAGACGCACTGGGCGAGCCGCTGCTGTGCATGAACGACCGCATCAAGGCGGGCGACACCGCCCCCATCGAGACAGGCCCGCGCCTGATCATCGTCACCCCCACTTACGCATGGCGCATCCCCCGCATTGCGGAGGACTGGCTGCTGCGCACAAAGCTGACCGGCCCGCGGCAGGCGTGGTTCGTCATGACCTGCGGCAGCGAGATCGGCAATGCCGCCAGATACAACCGCGCACTCTGTCAGGCCAAGGGCATCGGCTATATGGGCACGGCGCAGATCGTCATGCCGGAAAACTACATCGCCCTGTTCAACGCCCCGCAGCCGGAGGAGGCCCGGCAGATCGTGGCCCGCGCCCGGCCGGATATAGACCGCGCCATCGCCGCCGTCCGGGCTGGCAATGCCTTTCCGCCGCCCCGCGATAACCTCTATGACCGTTTCATGAGCGGGCCGGTGAACCCTATCTTCTATGCCTGTATCGTGAACTCCAGGGCCTTCACCGCCAGCGATGCCTGCACCGGCTGCGGCCAGTGCGCCCGGCGCTGTCCCACCAACAGCATTACCATCCGTGACGGCAGGCCTGTCTGGGGCGGGGACTGCACCCACTGCATGGCCTGCATCTGCTATTGCCCCGCGGAGGCCATTGAATACGGCAAAAGAAGTCGCGGCAAGCCCCGGTATCACTTTGAAGCGCTGTAAAGACGCAAAAAAGCCTCCCGCTGCCCTTACAGACAGCGGGAGGCTTTCTGTTTACGTGCTTACAGCCTCTCCGCCCACGTCGCCAGCTCCTCGCGGCTGACGCTGCGCTTGAACACCTTGCCGTTCAGCAGTTTCGCGCCCTTGCAGCTGGGGGCCAGATGCTCGTTGGTCTTGCCCATGCCGCTGCCGCCGGAGGTGGCGAAAGGCACCACGGTCTTGCCGCTCAGGTCGATGCTCTCCAGAAACGTGTTGACGATGGTAGGCGCCACATACCACCAGATGGGGAAGCCCACATAGACGGTATCGTAGTCCGCCGCATTAGGCAGCACCGCCGCCAGCTCCGGGCGGGAGCCGGGATCCTTCATCTCCACGGTGCTGCGGGACTTGGCGTCCATCCAGTCCAGATCCGCCTTGGTGTAGGGCACCTTGGGGGCGATCTCAAACAGGTCCGCGCCCACGGCCTCCGCCAGCTTCTTGGCCACCTGCGCCGTCACACCGGACGCGGAAAAATACGCTACCAGCTTCTTGCTCATAGGAATACCTCCGTTTCTTATTTTCTATGTGCATAGTATATATGCCGAAGCCCGGCGCAAGTCAAGTCCGTTTTTCCTGACCTGCTGCATAAAACCGGATTGTACCCGGCACGGAACTGTGGTACAATGACCGCAGTACAGAGAAACACGGAGGGCTTTCATCATGCGGCTGATCTCATGGAACGTCAACGGCCTGCGGGCCTGCCTGAACAAAGGCTTTCTGGACTTCTGCGCCCTGGCCGACGCGGACGTCATCTGCCTGCAGGAGACGAAGATGCGTCCCGAGCAGGCGTCCTTCGAGCTGGATGGCTACCAGCGGTTCTGGAACAGCGCCGACAAGGCGGGCTATTCCGGCACTGCCGTGTTCACCCGCCGCGTGCCCCTGACCGTGACCTATGACTTCGGCGATGATGTCCACCGTCACGAGGGCCGGGTCATCACCGCGGAATTCGAGGACTTCTATCTGGTCTGCTGCTACACGCCCAACTCCAAGGACCAACTGGCCCGGCTGGACTACCGCATGGCGTGGGAGGACGACATCCGCGCCTACCTGCTGGAGCTGGACGCCCAAAAGCCGGTGGTCTACTGCGGCGACCTGAACGTGGCCCATCAGGAGATCGACCTGAAGAACCCCCAGTCCAACCGGATGAACCCCGGCTTTTCCGATGAGGAGCGGGCCAAGATGACCCAGCTTCTCTCCAGCGGCTTTGTGGACACGTTCCGCGCCCTGTACCCCGACCGCACCGGCGCCTACTCGTGGTGGAGCTACCGTTTCCACGCACGGGAGAACAACGCCGGATGGCGCATCGACTATTTCATCGTGTCCCAGCGGCTGATGCCCCGTGTGAAGCGCGCCGACATCTGGCCGGAAATCACCGGCAGCGACCACTGTCCCGTGGTGCTGGAGCTGGAGGAAGCATAAGCGAAATATAGAGGGAGCCGCCCAACTGGGCGGCTCCCTTTTTGCTCTATTTCTCCTCCCGGGGGAGCACCAGATTCAGGAACACCGCCATCAGCGTGGCGATGACCACCGGGGACTTGCCGAAGATGGTGGTAACGGCCTCCGGGAACTGGGCCAGCGCGTCCGCCGCCTGAGAGATGCCCACGCCCAGTGCTGCCGACAGACCCACGATGGTGGTGTTGCGGGCGGTGATGCCCTCCCCCGCGATGAGCTTCATACCGGTCATGGCGATGGTGGAAAACACCGCCACCGTGGCGCCGCCCAGCACGCACTGGGGGATAGTGGTCAGGATGGCGGAGAACTTGGGCACTACGCCCGCCAGCAGCAGAAAGCCGCCGGTCATGGCAAACACCCACCGGTTCACCACCTTATTGGTGACCACGATGCCCACGTTCTGGGAGTAGGTGGCCGTGGGCAGGCCGCCCAGCAGCGCCGTCAGGACGTTGCTGACGCCGTAGGCCACGATGCCGCCCTGCAATTCCCGGTCCGTAGGCTCCCGGTCCATGCCGCCCACGGTGGTGGCGGTCAGGTCGCCGATGGCCTGGATGGAGTTGATGGCGAACAACAGCCCCAGCGCAATGCAGCCGGAAGGCTCAAACGTAACGCCGAAGGGCAGCACCTCCGGCAGGGAGAACCAGGATGCCCCGGCGACACCGGACAGGTCCACCATCCCCGCGACGAACGCCACGGCGTAGCCCGCCAGAATGCCCAACAGGATGGACGCCAGCTTGCAGATGCCCTTTCCGTGGTTGGTCAGCACCAGCACCACCGCCAGCGTAAACGCCGCGATGGCCCAGTTCTGCCACGAGCCGTAGACCAGCGCCTCGGTAAGGCCGCGCTCCGTCACCACAGACTCGTAGGTGTTGCCGGCGCCGCCGGCCATGTAGTGGATGGCCGTGGGGTACAGGGAAAGGCCGATGGTGAACACCACCGTGCCGGTGATGACCGGCGGAAACAGGCGCCGGATGGGTTTGATGAACACGCCCACCAGCGCGGCCACGACGCCGCCCACGATCATCGCCCCCGCCACGGCGGACAGCCCGCCGCTGCCGGAGGCGATGGCCTGCATGCTGGGCAGGTACGCGAAGCTGACGCCGAAGATGACCGGCAGACCCGCGCCGAACCGTCCGCCGATGGGAAACAGCTCCAGCAGCGTGGTCACCGCCGACATCACCAGCGACGCCTGGATCAGCAGCACCCGCTGGCTCTGGGGCAGCCCCACGGTGTGGGCGATGATGATAGCCGGGGTCACACAGCCCACGATCATGGCCACCAGGTGCTGCAAGGCCATGGACACCGCCATGCCCAGCGGCGGTACGCCGCGGAACCGGAACAGAGCCTCCTGGCTGTGGGCTGTCTTTCGCATGGTGTGTCCTCCTGTATGTGATGAAATGCGGTATCGCGGCGCCATTCTCTGTCTTTTCCGGCTGCCCGGCCGGGCCGGGCAGCATGACAGCCGCTCTCCGGCTATTATACCACATTTCCTTAACGCCGCAAAAACTTTTTTGCCCACCTGACAATTTTTTTGGCATACCGGCAGAAATGCCCGCCCTCCGCGCAAAGGAAAAAGCCGCCCAAGCGGCTTTTTCTTATCTATATCAGACCGTGGCCTCCGCCGGCGCCGGTGTCTCCCGCTCCACATGGATCTCCTCGATGCGGTGGTTCTCCACCCGCGTGACCTGCACCCGCAGATCGCCGCAGGCAAAGCTGTCCCCGGCCTCCGGCACCCGACCGAACTGCTCCATGACCCAGCCGCTGACGGATACCATCTCCGAATCGGTCTTGAGGTGGAAGTACGCGGCGAAGTCCGCAAGATCCATGGCGGCGTCCACGGCGTAGGTGTCCGGCCCCAGCTTCCGCAGGAACACCTCCTCCTCGTCGTGCTCGTCCCAGATCTCGCCCACCAGCTCCTCCAGGATGTCCTCCATGGTGACGATGCCGCAGGTACCGCCGTACTCGTCCACCACCACGGCCACATGGGTCTTGGCCTGCTGCAGCTTCTTCAGCAGCAGGCGGATCGGCTCGTTCTCCAGCGCAAACACAGGCGGGGCGATGATGTCCCGCAGCGGCTTGTCCGTTACGCCGCAGCCCACGTAGAAGTCCTTCTGGTGGACGGTGCCCAGAATATGGTCGATGGAGCCGTCATAGACCAGCAGCCGGGAGTACTTGGTCTGGGTGAACAGCGCGGCCACCTCCTCCTTGCTTGCGGTGACGGGCAGCGCCGCCAGATCCACCCGGTGGATGAGGATGTCCTGCGCCTCCTGCTCGGAAAAACCGATGGCGTTTTTCAACAGCTCGCCCTCGTCCCGGTCGATGCTGCCCTCCTGCTGCACCTCGTCCACCAGCATCAGCAGCTCCTCTTGGGACATTTTGCTCTCGCCGCTGAGGCGGAACACACGGCTCAGCAGCTTTTTCCACAGGGAGAACAGCAGGTTCAGGGGCAGCAGCACCCAGATGAACACCCGCAGGATGGGGGCGGACAGCATGACGCACTTCTCCGCGCAGTCCTTGGCAATGCTCTTGGGGGAGATCTCGCCGAAGATCAGCACCACCACCGTCACCACCACCGTGGAGATGGTGGCGCCCGCGTCGCCGTAGTGCCGCACGAACAGTACCGTGCCGATGGACGCGGTGGCGATATTGACGATGTTGTTGCCGATGAGGATGGTGGACAGCAGCCGGTCGTACTGCTCCAACAGCTTCAGAGCCAGCGCCGCGCTGCCGTTCCCTTTCTCCGCCAGTGTTTTCAAGCGCGTGGTGTTGGCGGAGGAAAAGGCCGTCTCCGTGGCCGAAAAATAGGCGGATAGCAGCAGGCAGACCGCCATCATGATAATACAAGTTGTGGTTGACAAAATATGTAACTCCTTTTCTGTCGTCTGTTTTTTACCGGTGGACGGGCGCCTATAAGCGCAAAAAAGCACGTCTGCCCCGCAAAACACAGCGCAGATATGCTCCCACAAACAGATGGCAGTTCAGATGGTTACCCGGATAGTCACCGCCGTCAGTATCCATATAAGCGTGATCCCCTCCTTCTTGATAAACTGATGGCAGTATACCAGAAAACCCGCGCCAAGTCGAGTTAAAAAGCCGCAAAGAACAGGAGCGGACACCCCTTCGGATATCCGCCCCCGCTTATACGCTGTTACAATATGCCCAGACCACACAGCAAAAATCCGATCACCGCCGCCACCGCGCCCACCGCGGCGTAGGGCGCCGTGGTCTTGATGATGGTGATGTTGGACACGCCGGTACCCGCCGTGGTCATGAACACCGCGTCGGCATAGAAGCAGGTGCTGTACCCCAGCGATACGCCGCTCATGATGGCGGCAACGATCACCGGCGCAGGCAGCCCCACGGACGCAGCCAGCGGCAGGAATACCGGGATGGCGAGGGTCATGACCACCCAGCAGCTGCCCACGGCGAACACCGTTGCCGCCACCAGCAGAAATGCCAGCGCCGGGATCAAAAACGCGGGTACGGCGCCGCCGATGCTGGTGATCAGCGCATCAAAGAGGCCCAGGCCCCGGTTGGCCTCGCTGAGCATGAAGCCGAAGCCCACCACGATGGCCAGCGTGGTCATACCCTTGGCGCCGTTGAAGAAATGCTCGAAGAACCTCCCCACGGTCATGATCTTCTGGGGTACATACAGCAGGAACTGGGCGATAATGGCCATGATCATGCCGTGGACCAGGTCGTTGCCGTAGGCGATGGTGCCGCCCACCAGCACCGCCAGCGGTACGATGGCATTCCACGCGGAGGACACGCAGCTCTCGTCCACGTCGGGGATGTCCACCAGCTTTTCCATGGTGTCGTCCCGCTCAAAGGCGAGGCCGCCGCTCTGTACCCGCTGATAGGCGCGCTTCAGCCCGCTCAGCTTGGGGAAGGCCCCTACCGCCAGCAGCAGGCACAGCAGCATCATGCCCAGCGGGTAGAACATATAGGGAATGGCGCGGACATAGTCGCTGAAACCGAGGCCGTGTGCCGAGATCAGTCCCACGCTGAACGCCGTCCAGCTGGAAAACGGCACGGCGACGCACAGGCAGCACGCGATGATATTGGCCTGCAGCGCCAGATGCTCACGGGGGATACGGTTTTTATCGGTGATCTCCCGCATGGAGAAGGTCACCGTCAGGGCGCTGAGGTACTCGTCCAGAAACATGATGGCCGACATGAGCCACGCCAGCACCAGCGTCCGCTTGGGGCCGGAGGCGATCTTCAGCAGCAGATCCCGGAAGCCCATCAGGGCGCCGGACTCCTGAAACAGCGTGATCATGCCGCCGAATCCGATGATGACGCACAGCGCAAACTGGTACGAGGAGTTGGACAGCGCGGCGTACATGGCGTCGATGGTACCGGGGAGAAAATGCTGCCGGTGCAGCAGCACCATAGCCAGCAGCGTGGCCAGTACCATGGCATCCGCCATCTTGCGGGTCTTCAGCGCGTAAAGGATCAAAAATACGAGAGGTGCAAAGGCCATTACGATCTGCAGCACGGTGCGTTCTCCTTACTTAGGATGATATCCGTAGTATAGCACAGACCCCCTCCCATGACAAGCCCGTTTCGTCAGGCGGATATCCTTGACAGCGTATCACGCCCTGCGCTATGATAGGGAAGAAAAGGACGGTGACACACCATGGTGGACGGCAACATCATACTGTCCGTGGCCAAGGCCATGGAGCTTCTGCAATCGCTGAGTCAGGCGGGACGCCCCTTGTCGCTGACAGAGCTGACGGAGCGCTGCGGCTATCCCAAAAGCACGGTGTTCGGCCTGCTGACCACCATGCGGGCCTACGATGTCATCACCCAGACGCCGGACGGCAAATACGCGCTGGGCCTGCGGCTCTTCGAGTACGGCCGCCAAGTGGAGCGCACCTGGGACATCTCGCTGGTGGCCCGGCCCTATATGGAGCACCTGTCCCAGTCCACCGGCGCGTCGGTGATGCTGTCCATCTGCGAGGGCGGCAGCGTCATCACGCTGGACCAGGTGGAGGCCCGGGACAAGCTGCGCATCGTGTCGGATGCCGGCGCACGGCTTCCCATCTACTGCACGTCCCAGGGCAAGGTCTTTCTGGCCCACATGCCCCGCGCCGAGGCGGAGAAGCTGCTGCGTCGCCAGCGCATGACCCAGTTCACGCCCCACACCATCACGGACGTGGGCGCCCTGATGCGGGAGGTGGACACCTGCCGGGAAAACGGCTTTGCCATCGAAAACGGCGAGTATAAGATCGGCCTGCGCTCCATCTCCGCACCTGTGTACACGGTGGAGCGGGCCGTCCGGTACACCGTAGGCGTCATCGGCATGTTCCGCAGCACCCACTCAGACGAGTTCCGGGACGCGGTGGAGCAGGTCTGCGCCGCCGCCGCCATGATCTCGGCGGCGCTGGGCTACCGGGAGTAGCCCCCCTGCATTTCCATTCGTCATATTTTTGCGGTCAGTCCCTCATTTTGTCAAAAAGGATTGACATTTCCCCTATTTCGTAGTGTTATATACAAGGTGCGTTTATACGTGATTGTATGCCGCGCCTACCGTGAGCCGGCAGCCAGCGCAGCGAAATGCCATAGCACTGCGCGGCGCGGGACATCGACGTATATGTACGCCGCGCATCGGCGATACCCTGATACAGGGCGCGGCAGGTGCATCCGTTCCACTATTTGAAATAAAAAGAGACCGTAAAATGCCTAAGCTGGAAAATCGACTGATGAAGCACATCGACCTGTTGGTGGAGCGCTACCCGCAATTGCGCTGGACAGGCATCCGGCACTGTCCACGGCGTACATGAACGATTGTGATCCGGCGCTCTGCTTTGCGCAGCAGGTCAACGGATACGGCAGGGCCGGAGATGTATTCCTCGGTATTTCCACCAGCGGCAACAGCAAGAATATCCTGTTCGCCGCCGTGACTGCGCATGCCAGAGGGATGAAGGTCATCGGATTGACCGGTGCGAAGGACAGCAAGCTGAAAGCCATAAGCGATGCATGCATTCAGGCACCCCAGACCGAGACGTATATGATCCAGGAATCGCATATACCCATCTATCACTGCCTCTGTTTAATGCTGGAAGACAGATTTTTCGCGGAATAAGAAGCACATACGCCCGGTCATGACACGGGGCATTGCCGCGAATAGCGCCCCCGCATCGCATGCCTTTCCGCCCCGATTTGGCAAACACCCATACATATACCGCAGCCGCCCCCGGCATGACTTCTGTCATACCGGGGGCGGCCTGTTTTTTCCGCTCTATTCTCTTTTCATCCGCAGCACAGGCACTTCTCCGCCAGCAGGTCGAAGCGCACCGTCTCCCCTGCTGCGGCCGCCAGCAGGTCAAGACCGTCGGGATTCTTCTCGGCGTCGTCCTTCAGGGTGCCGTCCAGCTGGTTCATCTGCTTGGGAGCGGCGGAAATGAACAGGTCGCACACGGCGCCCTCGGTGATCTGGGTGTACAGCTTGCCGGAGGAATCGAAGTTGAAGCTGATCTTCACGTTCTCGTTCTCGGCCATGTACTTCTCGCCGATGGCGGTGATGTCCGCCCGCGGCCTCCTCGTCCCGGCGCAGCTTCTCCTCCTCGATGATGAGAGGGATGACCCGCATGCCCGCCAGCTTGTCGCCCTTACGGACGGCGGTATTGCCCTTGCGGGTGGCGATCATCACCTCGTCCTGGCCGTTCACGGCCAGCAGACGCTGAGAGTCCACCCGGAACAGCCCATCACAGGCGGCCTTCAGCTCGATCTTGCCCTCCTTGACCTGACTGCGCTCCATGTTCTCCGTGCCGCACAGCGCCAGCAGGCGCTCCGCCGCGTCGTTCTCATGCACCATGCCGGGGGTCATCTCATAGACGTACAGGTTCTCCTTGCCCATGCGCAGCAGCACGGGGATGTCCTCCTCCGTGACCACATGGCCCTTGCGGAACCGTGCGTCCTTGTACGCGTCTTTGATGATCTGGGTCATGTCGTGGCACAGCACATGGCCCACAGCGTCCTCTGTGCGGATGAGCTTCATGTCGATCCCTCCCGGCGGCCGGCCGCCCTGCGTTCTGATCTGGCCCATTGTACCGTTTCCCGCCCCGCATCGCAAACGCGTTGTGCGGTATTGTCGGAAAATAAACCGGCTTTGTCGGATATTTTTGACAAAGCAGCACGCCCCGCGCTATGATGTGGCAAATGAAAGAGGGCCTCCCATATGTCTTATACAGCAGCCGTCATCACCGTCAGCGACCTGGGCAGCCGCGGCCTGCGGCAGGATACCAGCGGCCCCGCCGTGGCCGCCATGCTGGCGGAGGCGGGTTTCACCGTGACCCACACGGCCATGGTGCCCGATGAGCAGCCGCAGATCAGCGCTGAGCTGCGCCGCTGCGCCGACGAGCTGGGCATCGCCCTCATCGTCACCACCGGCGGCACCGGCCTGTCCCCCCGTGACGTGACGCCGGCAAGACCACGCTGGCCCGACGGCTTCACCTCCCTGCGCCCCGTGCTGCGGCTCAACGCGGAGCTGCGGGACGGCCGGGGCTATGTGGAGTTCAATACCGCCGCTGAAAAGGACGGCCGCCGCGGCTGGCTGAACATCGCCTGCTGGGAGGACGTCCCCTATACCCGTGAGGGCCGCACCACCACGTTCCGCACGGATTTCCTGACCCTCGCCTTTACCGCCGTGGGCGTGGAGGGCGGCTGCCCCGCGGAAAAGGACAACGCCGGCTGCTTTTTCCTCCGCCCGGAGGAGACGCTGCGCCCGGCGGAGGCCATCACCGCCAACAAGGAGTTCTGCGACTGCACCTTCCGCTGGTCTTTCACCCCCGACGACGCCCACGGCGTCAGTTTGGGCAAGACCCTGCCCGCCGTCCCGGAACCGGCGTCCCACACCTACCCCCGGCAGGCGCTGACCCCGGAGCACGCCGCCCGCATCCCCTGCACGCAGGTGATGGGCGCCTACACTGTGCGCTTCCAGCGGCAGAACTGATTCGCGCACGGCAGTTTTTCGGTACAAAAGAAAGCGCTTTCGTCGTGTGCCGGTAAGCCGGCAAATGGACAACGCCTGCTGTCGGGGCGAATCTCGCACGGGCAGTCAGCGGCAGACGATGAGGCAAATGCGATTCGCCGCCCCGGAAACGTGTTCCTCTATACGGCAAAAGAGAGACGGCTCAGCCGTCTCTCTTTTTATGTGTTTTACGCGCAGTTACATGGCCTTGATGATGTCCACGATCTCCGCGCCGATGCGCTTCTGTGCCTCCACAGTGGCCGCGCCGATATGCGGCGTGCAGGACACCATGGGATGGCTGTACAGCGCCTTGTTGGTGGCAGGCTCGTCAGCGTACACATCCAGACCGGCGGCGCGGACCTTGCCGGACTCCAGCGCGGCCAGCAGAGCGGCCTCGTCCACATTGGTGCCGCGGGAGGTGTTGATGACCACCACGCCGTCCTTCATCTTGGCGATGTTCTCGGCGGAGATCAGGGCGCCGCCGTCCACAGCGGGCGCGTGAACAGATACGAAGTCGGCCTTGGCCAGCAGCTCATCCATCTCCACATAGGGGATGCCCAGCTGCTCCTCGATGCCGGGGATGTGGAAGATGTCAAAAGCGATGACGTTCATGCCGATGGCCTTGGCCATGACGCCCAGGTGCTGACCGATGCGTCCGAAGCCCACGATGCCCAGGGTCTTGCCCTGCAGCTCGATGCCCTTGCCGTACTCCTTCTTCTTCCACTCGCCGTTGCGCATGGTGTAGCCGGCGTCGGAGATATAGCGGGCGCAGGCGAACATGTGGCCCATGGCCAGCTCCGCCACGGACTGGGAGGACGCCTTGGGGGTGTTCTTCACGGCGATGCCGTTGGCCTCGGCGTACTTCACGTCGATGTTGTCCACACCCACGCCGCCGCGGATGATGAGCTTCAGCTGGCTGCCCTTGGCCTCGTCGATGTGGTTGGCGCGGACCTTGGTCTTGGAGCGGACCACCACCACGTCGAAATCACGCAGGGCCTTGCCCAGCTGATCCGGCTCGTAGAACTGCTCCACCACCTCGTGGCCCATGTCGCGCAGCTGCGCCATCGCGGTCTTGTCCATACCGTCAGTAACCAGAATACGCATGATACTTCTCCTTTATAATAAACGTTTCGTGAATCGTTGCCGCGGAAGGGGGAGCCTGCTCCCCCTTCCGGTCACTTTATTTTGTGTGCTCGGCCTCGAACTTCTTCAGGAACTCCACCAGCGCCTCAGCGCCCTCGATGGGCATGGCGTTGTACACGGAGGCGCGCAGACCGCCCACGGACTTGTGGCCCTTCAGGTTGTCGTAGCCGGCGGCCTTGGTAGCGGCCACCACCTCGGCGTCCAGCTCGGCGCTGCCGGTGACGAAGGGGATGTTCATCAGGCTGCGGAACTCCGGCTCCACGGTGCCCTTGAACATCTTGGACTGATCCAGGAAGTCATAGATGACCTTGGCCTTGGCGATGTTGCGCTTGTGCATCTCCTCCAGACCGCCGATGCTCTTGAGGTACTTGAACACCTTGCCGCAGCAGTAGATGGCCCAGCAGTTGGGGGTGTTGTACATGGAGCCGTTGTCGGCCTGGGTCTTGTAGCTCATGTAGATGGGCATCTTGGGGTCGATGTCCTCGCGGATCAGATCCTCGCGGATGATGACCACCACCATGCCGGCGGGGCCAACGTTCTTCTGGACACCGGCATAGATCATGCCGTAGTCGGAGACGTTGCAGGGCTTGCTCAGGAACATGGAGGACTGGTCGGACACCAGCACATGGCCCTTGGTGTTGGGCAGCTTGTTCCACGTCACGCCGTGGATGGTCTCATTCTCGCAGATATAGACGTAGTCGGTATCCTCGGGGATGTCCAGATCGGAGCAGTCGGGGATGTAGCTGTAGTTCTTATCCTTGGAGGAGGCGGCCACGATGACCTCGCCGTACTTCTTGGCCTCGGCAATGGCCTTCTTGGACCACGCGCCGGTCTCGATGTACACGGCCTTGCCGTTCTTCATCAGGTTCCAGGCCACAGCGGCGAACTGCAGGGTCGCGCCGCCCTGGATGAACAGCACCTTGTAGTTGTCGGGGATGTTCATCAGCTCGCGCAGGTCGGCCTCGGCCTCGTCCACGATCTGCTGGAACACCTTGGAGCGGTGGCTCATCTCCATGACGCACATACCGCTGCCGCGGTAGTTCATCATCTCATCGCGGATCTCCTCCAGCACAGGCTCCGGCATCATGGCGGGGCCGGCGGAGAAATTGAAAGTACGACCGTATTTCATTTGGTTTTCCTCCTGTTTATATGATTGGTTGGTCCTTCTTTGTTCGTTTTGCTCTTGGTAAGATATAGTATACGGCAAAGCCCCGGCGGAATCAACAGGGAAAATGAAAATATGTCAGGAAAACTAAAAGATTTTCAGTTTCGCACAAAGAAAGTCTGCCGCCCTTCGGCGGTTTGACAGCCGCCGCGAAGCATGATACAATGCGGACTTGCAAATAACCTCGAAACGGCGGTGAAACAGGATGGAGCAGCTGCGGAAATACATCGGTCATATGGGGCCCTACGCGGCGGCGCTGCTGAAATGGATCGTAGTGGGCGGTCTGGTGGGCGGCGTCGGCGGCGTGGTGGGCGCACTGTTCCACCTGGGCGTCAACTACGCCACGGAGGTACGGCTGGCCCACCCGTGGGTGCTGTACCTGCTGCCGCTGGGCGGACTGGTCATCGCCGGACTGTATAAGCTGTGTAAGCTGGAGGGCAAGGGCACCAACGCCGTCATCGAGTCGGTGCACTTCGGCTCCGATGTCCCAGTGCTGCTGGTGCCGCTGATCTTCGTCTCCACCGTCATCACCCACCTGTGCGGCGGCAGCGCCGGCCGTGAGGGCGCGGCCCTGCAGATCGGCGGCGGCATCGGCTACCGCACCGGCCGGCTGCTGCATCTGGGCGAGAAGGATCTGCCGCTGGCCACGCTGTGCGGCATGAGCGGCGTGTTCTCCGCCCTGTTCGGCACCCCCCTCACCGCCACGGTGTTCGCGCTGGAGGTCATCAGCGTGGGCGTGCTGTACTATGCGGGGCTGGTGCCCTGCATCACCGCCGCTATGACCGGCTACCTCATCTCCCTGCTGATGGGCGTGCCCCCCACCCGGTTCACCGTGGCCATGCCGGCGCTGGACGCCTGGACCATGCTGCTGGTGGTGGTGCTGGCCATCCTCTGCGCGCTGGTGAGCATCCTGTTCTGTCGGGGCCTCCACATCACGGAGCATCTGGCGGCCCGTCTGGTGAAGAACAGCTATCTCCGTGCGGCGGCGGGCGGCGCGGTCATCGTCGCTCTGACGCTGCTGCTGGGTACCACGGACTACAACGGCGCCGGCATGGACGTCATCGCCCGCGCACTGAACGGACAGGCCGACGGCTGGGCGTGGCTCCTGAAGTTGCTGTTCACCGCCGTCACCATCGGCTGCGGCTTCAAGGGCGGCGAGGTGGTGCCGTCGTTCTTCGTAGGTGCCGCCTTCGGCTGCTGGGTAGGCTCTCTGCTGGGCCTGTCCCCTGCCTTCGCCGCCGCCATCGGCCTTGTGGCCGTGTTCTGCGGTGCGGTGAACTGCCCCATCGCCTCGGTGGTGCTGAGCGTGGAGCTGTTCGGCGCGGAGGGCATGCTGTACTTCGCCATGGCCTGCGCCATCAGCTATGTGCTGTCCGGCTACTGCGGGCTGTACAGCAGCCAGACTATCCTCTACTCCAAGCTCCGGGCGGAGTTTATCAACGTCCACACAAAGGAATGACTGTCACGCAGCGAAAGCGCGGGAGGAACGGTGCCGCCGTCCCTCCCGCGCTTTTCATCATCCACGGTGTCAAGTGTCTGTTTCGTCAAAGTTTCTCCGGCTTTTGTGTGCAAAGCGGAGAAAATTTGCACGGTGAGAATAAATTCTCTTTTTGGGTTGAAAGCGCTGACAGGATATGGTAGAGTACACATAGAGTGTCAGAAAATTAACGATTTTTTGACACCGTCCATGGAGAGGACTGACGAATTGAGGAGGAAAGAGTATGAGACCCGAGCAGGAGAGGACCGCCGGGATCGTGCAGGCCCATGGCTGCGACAGTGCGCAGCTCATCGCCATTTTGCAGGATATCCAGGCGGCGGAGAATTATCTCAGTGAGGCAAATATGACGCTGGTGGCAGATATGCTGCACATCAGCGTTTCACGGGTGTACAGCGTGGCCACGTTCTACGAGAACTTCTCGCTGGAGCCCAAGGGAAAGCATATCATCAAGGTCTGTGACGGCACGGCCTGTCACGTCCGTAAGTCCGGCCCCATCTACGACGCCATCCACGAGTATCTGGGGCTGGAGGGCAAGAAAAAGACCTCCGCCGACGGCGTGTTCACGCTGGAGACGGTGGCGTGTCTGGGTGCCTGCGGTCTGGCCCCCGCTATGACCATCGACGGCGAGGTGTACGCCAAAATGTCGCCGGAGACGGCGCTGGCGGAGCTGGAGCGTCTGCGCGGAGAGGAGGCGGCACAATGAGCATCCTGACGAGAGACGGCTTCCGCGCCATGCGCGGCACGGCGGAGGAGGCTCTGCGCCGCAGCAGCAACGCCGTAAACGTGCTGGTCTGCGCCGGCACCGGCTGTATTGCCGGCGGCTCCCTGAAGGTCTGCGAGACGCTGAAGGAGGAGTGCGAGCGCCGGGGCCTACAGATCTATGTGGGTCTGACGGAGCACAGCGGTGAGGAAAAGAGCCTGCACATCAAGATGAGCGGCTGCCACGGCTTCTGCGAGATGGGCCCACTGGTGCATATCGAGCCGCTGGGCGTCATGTACATCCATGTCAAGCCGGAGGACTGCTGCGAGATCGTGGAAAAGACGGTGATGCGTGGTGAGATCATCGAGCGCCTGACCTATCAGCGGGACGGCGTCTCCTACCCCCGGCAGGAGGATATCCCCTTCTATAAAAAGCAGCACCGCGTGGTGCTGGCCAGCTGCGGCACCAGCGACGCCGAGGATCTGGACGAGTACATTGCCAAGGACGGCTACACTGCTTTCGAGCAGGCGCTGTTCACCATGACGCCGGAGGCTATCTGCAAGGAGATCTCCGACTCCGGCCTCCGTGGCCGCGGCGGCGGCGGCTTCCCCGCCGGCCGCAAGTGGGAGAGCGTGCGCCGCAACGTGTCCGACGTGAAATACGTGGTCTGCAACGGCGACGAGGGCGACCCCGGCGCGTTCATGGACCGCTCCATCATGGAGGGCAACCCCCATTCCGTACTGGAGGGCATGATGATCGCCGGTGTGGCCACCGGCGCCTCCGAGGGCTACATCTACGTCCGCGCCGAGTACCCTCTGGCGGTGAAGCGCCTCCAGACCGCCATTGAAAAAGCGGAGGCCGCCGGCCTGCTGGGCGACGACATCATGGGCAGCGGCTTTAATTTCCACATGCACATCAACCGGGGCGCCGGTGCCTTCGTCTGCGGCGAGGGCAGCGCCCTTACCGCCTCCATCGAGGGCAAGCGGGGCATGCCCCGGGTCAAGCCGCCCCGCACGGTGGATCAGGGCCTGTGGGGCAGGCCCACGGTGCTGAACAACGTGGAGACGTTTGCCAACGTGCCCGGCATCCTCCGCAAAGGTGCCGGCTGGTACAGGGGCATCGGCACCGAGGGCAGCTCCGGCACCAAGACCTTTGCCCTCACCGGCAACGTGGTGAACACCGGCCTTGTGGAGGTCCCCATGGGCACCACCCTGCGGGAGGTCATTTTCGACATCGGCGGCGGCATCCCCGACGGCAAGAAATTCAAGGCCGTGCAGATCGGCGGCCCCTCCGGCGGCTGCCTCACCGAGGCCCATCTGGATGTGCCCATGGACTTCGACTCCCTGAAAAAGCTGGGCGCCATCATCGGCTCCGGCGGTCTGGTGGTCATGGACGAGGACACCTGCATGGTGGAGGTGGCGCGGTTCTTCATGCACTTCACCCGCAATGAGAGCTGCGGCAAGTGCACCCCCTGCAGGGAGGGCACCAAGCGCATGCTGGAGACGCTGGAGCGCATCATCGCCAACGAGGGCACCATGGAGGATCTGGACCTGCTGGAGGCCCTGTCCGATACCATCACCGACACGGCCTTGTGCGGTCTGGGCCAGACGGCCTGCAAGCCTGTGATGAGCACGCTGCAGAACTTCCGGCAGGACTACCTGCGTCATGTGGTGGACCGCCACTGTCCCATCTGCAACGGCCGCAAGCGCCGTCTGGAGATCAAGCCCGACCTGTGCAAGGGCTGCGGCAAGTGCGCCCGCAACTGCCCCATGGACGCCATCAGCGGCCAGCTGCGCATGCCCTACACCATCGACAACGAGAAATGCATCCACTGCGGCGCCTGCTGGGGCGCTTGCCCGTTCGGCGCCATTGACGCCATTGAGGAGGAGTGAGCCATGGCCAAGGGTATTATGATCGTGGACGGCCAGCGCGTGCCGTTCGACGGGGAGAAAAACGTACTGGCCGTCATCCGCAAGGCCGGTATCGACATCCCCACCTTCTGCTACTATTCCGAGCTTTCCGTCCATGGTGCCTGCCGCATGTGCATGGTGGAGGACGTAAAGACCGGCAAGCTGGACGCCTCCTGCTCCATGGAGCCCCGGGACGGCATGGAGATCCGCACCAACACCGCCAAACTGCTGAAGCACCGCCGCATGATCCTGGAGCTGCTGCTGGCGGCCCACGACTGCTCCTGCACCACCTGCAACAAAAGTGGCAACTGCCGCCTGCAGGAGCTGGCCCAGCGGTTCGGCGTGCGGCACATCCGCTTCCCCAACACCCGCCCCCAGTATGAAAAGGACTACTCCAGCTACGCGGTGTTCCGCGACCCCAACAAGTGCATCCTCTGCGGCGACTGTGTCCGCGTGTGCGAGGAACTGCAGGGTCAGGGCATCCTGAATTTTGCCTTCCGCGGCAGCGAGCTGCAGGTCATGCCCGCCTTCGACCGGAAGCTCAGCGAAACGAAGTGCGTGGGCTGCGGCCAGTGCGCCGCCGTGTGTACCACCGGCGCCATCACCGTCAACGACCAGATCGGCACGGCGTGGCGCGCTCTCCACGACCGCCAGAAGCGGGTGGTGGTGCAGATCGCCCCCGCCGTCCGGGTGGCCCTCGGCGAGGAATTCGGCATGCCCGCCGGCGTCAACGTACTGGATAAGCTGGTAACGGCCCTGAAGCTCATGGGCGTGGATGAGGTGTACGACACCAACTTCGGCGCCGACATGACCACCATCACCGAGGCGGAGGAGTTCCTCCAGCGCCTCAAAACCGGCGGCCCGTTCCCCATGTTCACCAGCTGCTGTCCCGCGTGGGTCAAGTATCTGGAGCTCAACGACCCCAAGTACCTGCGGAACATCTCCACCTGCAAGTCCCCCATGGAGATGTTCGCCGCCGTCATCCGCGACAAGTACGCCGCCAAGGACGCCGCCGACGGCCGCACCACCTACCAGATCGCCATCATGCCCTGCACCGCCAAGAAGATGGAGGCCGCCCGGCCCGAGTTCGTCCACGGCGGACGGCCCGACGTGGATCTGGTGCTGACCACCCGCGAGCTGGTGGACATGATCCGCGAGGACGGCATCCAGCTGGCGGAGCTGGACCTGGAGTCCCCCGACCTGCCCTTCGGCCTCGGTTCCGGCGCGGCGGCCATCTACGGCGTCACCGGCGGCGTGGCGGAAGCAGTGGTGCGCCACTGCCTGCCCGACAAGAGCAAAAACGCCCTCCGGGCCGTGTCCGTTACCGACCTCCGGGGCGACGGCGCCATCCGGGAGGTGAACCTCACCGTGGACGGGCAGGAGCTGCACATCGCCATCGTCAACGGCCTCATCCACGCCAAGGAGCTGATCGCCGACATCGAAGCCGGCAGGCGGTTCTACCATCTGGTGGAGGTCATGACCTGTCAGGGCGGCTGCGTGGGCGGCGCGGGCCAGCCCTACGGCCTCACCGCCGTAAAGCAGAAGCGTAAGCAGGGTCTGTACGACACGGACGCCTCCGCCCTGTTCAAGCGTGCGGAGAAGAACCCCATCGTCACCTCCCTGCTGGCGGAGTACGGCGAGGAGCGCTGCCATGAGCTGCTCCACGTCCACTACGGCGCATAAACGGCAGAAAACAGGCGGAAACGCATGGCGTTTCCGCCTGTTTTTTCGTGTTTACAGGACTTGACGCATTTGGTATAATATAGGCTCAGAGTATCGCATGAAAGGAACGCGGCCTATGGAACTGTCGGCAAAATTAGTCCGCTCACAACTGAATTTCTTCAAGCCCTTTGTGGCCAACTGCTCGCTGGAGGTGACCCGCAAGGGGCAGGACAAGCTGGGCGAGCTGATGACCACCCTCCACAAGCGGGAGGTGCTGGTGAAGGATCACCCCTTTGAGCGCTTTCAGGGCGCGTGGGTCATGCCCAAGGACCAGCGGCGCAGCGGCGTCATCCTGTACCTCCACGGCGGCGGCTACACCTGCGGCAGTCTGGAGTACGCCAAGGGCTTCGCCGCCACACTGGCGTCGGAGTGCGGCGTCAAGGTGTTCTGTGCCGCCTACCGTCTGGCGCCGGAGAACCGTTTCCCCGCCGCGCTGGACGACGCGCTGGAGGCCTACCGCTACCTGCTGAAAAAGGGCTACGGCCCCAAGCAGATATTGTTCTGCGGCGAGAGCGCCGGCGGCGGCCTGATCTACGCCCTGTGCCTGAAGCTGAAGGAACTGGGCATGGAGCTGCCCTGCGGCCTCATCGGCATCTCGCCGTGGACGGATCTCACCGGCTCCGGCGCGTCCTACGAGGAGCACAAGGACATCGACCCCTCCATGACCAAGGCGCTGCTGGAGTTCTACGCCAAGTGCTACACCGACGACCCCACCGACCCGCTGTGCTCGCCGCTGTTCGGCGACCTGACGGGCCTGCCGCCGTCCCTGCTGTTCGTGGGCGGCGACGAGGTGATGCTGGACGACGCCCGCCTGCTCCACGAGAAGCTGCTGCAATGTGGCTGCCGCAGCCGGCTGCACATCGCGCCGGAGCGCTGGCACGCCTATGTGCTGTACTGTCTGGAGGAGAACATGGCCGAGGACTTCCAATCCATCGACCACTTCCTGACCCGCAACCTCTCCCCCGCCCGGAGCCTGCGGTGGATGCGGCTGGACAATGCCGCCAAGATCTACCCCGCCGCCAAGCGCCGCAACTGGAACAACTTCTTCCGCCTGTCCGCCACGCTGACAGAGCCGGTGGACACCGCCGTGCTGCGCAGTGCGCTGGACGTGACGGTGCGCCGCTTCCCCTCCATCGCCGTGCGGCTGCGGCGGGGCGTATTCTGGTACTATCTGGAGGAGATCCCCCAGACGCCCCCCATTCAGGAGGAAAAGAGCTGCCCGCTGGCCCACGCGCCGTTCCACGAGGTGCGGCGCTGCGCCTTCCGTGTGCTGGTGTATCACGACCGCATTGCCGTGGAGTTTTTCCACGCCCTGACCGACGGCACCGGCGGCCTCATCTTCCTCAAGACGCTGGTGGCGGAGTACCTCACCCAGAAGTACGGCATCGCCGTCCCCGCGGAGCGCGGCGTGCTGGGCCGTCTGGAGGAGCCGGCCCCCGAGGAGTTGGAGGACAGCTTTCTCCGCTACGCCGGGGATGTGAAGGCCAGCCGCAAGGAGGCCACAGCCTACCACCTCAGCGGCACGCCGGAGCGTGACGGCTACAACAACCTTATCACCATGATGCTCTCCGCCGATGAGGTGCGCGCCTGCGCCAAAAGCCGCGGCATCTCCGTGACGGAGTTGCTGTGCGCCGCCATGATGCGGGCCATTCTGGACCTGCAGGCCGAAAAGGTCCGCGACCCCCGGCGCCGCAAGCCGGTAAAGGTACTGCTGCCGGTGAACCTGCGGAACCTGTTCCCCAGCCGGACCCTGCGGAACTTCGCCTCCTACATCACCCCGGAGCTGGACCCCCGCATGGGGGACTGCACCTTCGAGGAGCTGTGCGACGAGGTACACCACCGGATGGGGCTGGAGAACAACCGCCGCACCATGCGGGCCAAGTTCGCCGCCAACGTGGCCAGCGAGCGCTCACCGGTGCTGCGGGTCATGCCGCTGTTCATCAAAAACATCGCCATGAAGGCGGTGTTCGACGCCGTGGGCGAGTGCAAGTCCTGCCTGTGCCTGTCCAATCTGGGCAATGTGCAGCTGCCGGACGCCATGGCCCCCTACGTCCGCCGCATGGACTTCATCATCGGTGTACAGGCCGCCGCGCCCCACGACTGCGGCGTGGTGACCTGGAACGGCACGGTGTATATCAACTGCATCCGCAGCATCCGGGAGCCGGAGCTGGAGATGCATTTCTACCGTGTGCTGCGGCAGCTGGGCCTCCACGTCAAGGTGGAGAGCAACCAGCGCTGACGCGGGAAAGGAGCGTAATATGTACTGTATCAAATGCGGCGTGGAGCTGGCCGACAGCGAAAAGGTCTGTCCCCTGTGCGGCACACGGGTGTTCCACCCCGATCTGCCCAGCGGACAGGGCGAGACGCCCTATCCCCCCGACCACCATCCCCGGGCGGAGGAGGTGAGCCGCGCCGGCGTCCTCTTTGTGCTGACGGTGCTGTTCCTGCTGCCGACGGTGGTCTCCGTGCTGTGCGACTGGCGTCTGGACGGCGGCATCGTCTGGTCCGGCTATGTGGTGGGCGGCCTGCTGCTGCTGTACGTCACGGCGGTGCTGCCCCTGTGGTTCAAGCGCCCCAATCCGGTGATCTTCGTGCCGGTGGACTTCATCATGCTGGGCCTGTACCTCTTTTATATCAACTTCGCCACCCACGGCCACTGGTTCCTGACCTTTGCCCTGCCGGTGACAGGCGCGGCCCTGCTGCTGGTAACGGCCATGGTGGCCCTGCTGCGGTATGTCCCCTCCGGCACGCTGTACATCTGCGCCGGGGCGCTGCTGCTCAGCGGCGGCTTCGCCGTGCTGGTGGAGTGGCTGCTGAACGTGACGTTCCGGCTCCACGACACATTTCTGTGGTCGTTCTACCCGCTGGCGGTGTGTACGGTGCTGGGCGCCATGCTGCTGGTCATTGCCATCTGCAAGCCCCTGCGCCGCAGCCTGCACCGGAAATTCTTCCTGTAACGGCAAAGGTACGGCATCCTCCCGGATGCCGTACCTTTTTTTCTGCTCAGAATACGCCGTAGCCCTGCCCCTGGGTGATGATGTAGGACCACAGCACCGGCCCCACCGCGCCGGTGGTGCTGTACCCCAGGGAGCGCTGTACGGCCCGGACGGCCCGCGCCGTCTCCTGCCCGTACACGCCGTCCACCGTGACGGTGGGGATGGCGCTGTTCTGCGCGGCTATCTGGTTCAGCCGGGTCTGCAGCAGCGTCACCTCCGGCCCCGTGTCCCCCAGCACCAGGAACCGCCCCGGATACACCTCCCGGGCAAACTCCTGATAGTCGGCGGGCAGGGTGTACAGCGTCTGCTCGTACACGTTCTGCAAGGCGTTCCACGTGTTGCGCCCCACCACGCCGTCCACCTTCAGGCCGTAGGCGCTCTGGAAGGCGTACACCGCGTCCAGCATGGCCTCGTCAAAGGTGTCCGTGATGGGGATGGGCGGCAGCTGGGACAGGAAGTACCCCAGAAACGCCAGATAAAACCGGACGGTCTCCACGTTCAGCCCCGTGTCCCCCAGCCGCAGCGCCT
>CAKTPQ010000011.1 GCA_934591745.1 uncultured Oscillospiraceae bacterium | reverse complement strand
TATGTCCGCGCCGCCGTGGTTCTATTTTTTCACTTTCCCTCTTGACACAGAACCGTATCATTCGTATAATACAGTTAACAACCGTACTATTCGAATAATACAGTTTTGCAGAGAGGAGGCGAGACACATGATCTCATTCCAGGCGTTCCGCCAGACGGACGGCACGCCCATCTATCTCCAGATCATCCGCTATATCCAGCAGGGGCTGGCGGCGGGCACCATACGGGACGGCGACGAGCTGCCCTCCCGGCGGGTGGTGTCGGCGCTGCTGGCGGTGAACCCCAACACGGTGCAGAAGGCCTTCCGCCTGCTGGAGGACGAGGGACTGGTCACGTCCCGCGCCGGGGCCAAGAGCTATATTCAGGCCACGCCGGAGCAGATCGCCGCCCTGCGGCGGGCGCTGCTGGAAACGGAGATGCAGGCCATGGTGGATGCGGCCCGGCGCATGGGCCTGACCCGCGAGGAAGCCCACCGCCTGCTGGACACACTGTATGACAAGGAGGGAACGGACACATGAGAAAGCATCTATCCGTGCTGGCGCTGGCGGTGCGCGGCACCGTATGCAGGGTCATTGCCGTCACGCTGCTGGCGGCGGTGCTGTCCGGCGCGCTGCTGTGGCTGGTGCCGGCGCAGGAGGATCGCGTCGTCTACGCCAACGCGGACGGCAGCGTAACGTCAGAGTACTATCCCATCGATTTCAAGTACCTGCCGGCCAAGACCGGCGCGGCGGCCGTCTGCGCCGTGGGCTTTGCCGCCCTGCTGGCGGTGCTGAGCCTCAACGGCTGCGGCTACGGGGCCAAAACCGGCCTGACCGTGGGGCGGCTGCGGATCGGCGAGGACAGCCTCTGCCTGTGGTGGTCGCTGTATAACGCCGTGTGCGTCCTGTTTTACTGGGCGGTGATGGCGGCGGTGTGCGTCGCGGTGGTAAAGCTGCGCGTCGACACCGTGCAGATGCCCTACGGCAGCTATACACCGGGGCCGCAGACGCTGCTGCTATCCGTCTACTCCGGCAGCTTTCTGCACCACTTGCTGCCCCTGCGGGACGCCGCCGTGTGGCTGGAAAATCTGCTGCTGACGGCGCTGTGCGCCGTGTCGGCCGCCCGGTTCTCCCACGCCCAGCGCCGGGGCCGGTTCAGCATCGCCCCCTTTATCGCGCTGGCGCTGACCATCGGCAGCTTTTTCTTCCGGATGGGCTCCAGCACCACCATTCTGCTGTGCCTTGTCACGGCGGCGGCACTGGGCATCACCATGACGCAGTTTCTGAAAGGAGAGACGGACGATGACGCAAAAACGGACTTCCGCACTGCGCAGGACGCTTGAGCGCATCCTGCCCCCCAACGTACCGGCGGACACCATGCACGGCATCATCATCGGCAGCCTGGGGCTGGGCGCTCTGGTGAGCGCCATCGACTTCACCGTGCGGTACAGCGCCACTTACCGGGGTATGTTCTACTGGGACGGGCGGCTGATGGACACGGCGCTGATGAACCACTTCTCCGCCTATGTGGAGCCTGTGGTCATCGTGTTCGGCGTGGTGGTGCTGCTGGCGCTGCTCTCCGCCGTGATGCTGTACAGCTCCTACTATCTGGGCGGGCGCAGCATCTACCTCATGCGCCGCCTGCCTGACGGGCGTCGGATCCTGCGGCGGCAGGTGTGGACGGCGCCGCTGCTGTGGGCCGTGTGTGCCGCGGCGCTGTGCGCACTGGTGCTGGCCCTGTGCTACGGGGCGTGGTACTGGATCACCCCCGACCAGTGCCTGCCCACAGCGGAAAACGTCCAGCGGGTCATGAACGCCATCGCGGCGTCGCCCTATTCCAGCTAAGGAGGGAACGCATATGCTTGAGATCAACCATGTCAGCAAGAAATACGGTTCCAAGGAGGCGCTGCACGATGTGTCCATGACGCTGTCACGCGGGCAGATCGTGGGACTGTTCGGTGAGAACGGCGCGGGCAAGACCACGCTGATGAAGTGCGTGCTGGGTCTTATTAGCCACGAGGGCACGGTGACGCTGGACGGCGCGGCCATCGACCGCACCAATATCGACCGGCTCAGCTTCGCCACCTGCGAGCACTCCTTCTTCCCCGCCCTGACCCCGGCGGCCCACCGGGACTTCTGCGCCGCCCACTTCCCCCGGTTCAACGGCAGGCGGTTCCAGAGCCTGATGGACTTCTTCTCCCTGCCCATGGACAAGAAGCTGCGCAGCTTCTCCGCCGGTATGCAGAACCAGTTCGAGGTTATCATGGCGCTGTCCCAGGGCGCGGACTATATCCTGATGGATGAGCCCTTCGCCGGCAACGACATCTTCAACCGGGAGGACTTCTACAAGGTGCTGCTGGGCATCCTGACGGAGCAGGAGACGGTGCTTCTGAGCACCCACCTCATCGAGGAGGTGAAGGACTGCATCTCCCGGGCGGTGCTGATCCGGGAGGGCGCCATCGTGGGCGACTGTACCGCCGAGGCGCTGGAGGAATCCGGCAAGGACCTGATGACCTATATCAAGGAGACGTATCACTACCGGCCCGACCGGGTCAGTCAGGCGCTGGACGCCCTGACGGACGGAGAGGAGGACACATGAAACGGAGCCTTGCGGCCGCGGCGGCGCTGCTGGTGCTGGCCACCGCCATCCTGACCACGCTTTCTCTGCGGCTGGACAGCACCGCCACCCCCCTGCCCGTCACTGTCAAGGCCTCACGGGGCGACGTGACGGCGGCGGAGGGTCTGCGCTTCCACACCGCCACCAAGTACGGCACCCAGCTGCGCTGGGACACCGAGTACGACGTGGGCAGCAACACATGGGACACCGTCCACACCCTCTCCGGCAACACGGGCAACGGGCGCCTGTACTTCTACGACCGGCGGGAGGACCTGTACGACAGCAGTGACAACAACCGGCGGTACATCTCCCTGCTGGTGCAGGCGGACGACCCGATGATGACCCACCTGGCGGAGGCGTGGCAGGCCGCGCAGGACAGCAATACGCTGTACGACCGGGGCTACACGGAGCGGCTGCGGATGCGGGACTTCTACGACACCTATCCGCTGTATCTGGCCAGGGAGGGTTACGACATCAACATGCCCCGGTATCTGGACAGCTTTACGGAAAGTGGCTGCCCTGTCTTTGACAAGCTGCGCATCCCCGTGGGCGAGACGGACTGGATGGCGCCCACTCTCTATTACTACGCATCCAACAACATGACCCTGATGGGCGATACCACGCTCCACACGAAGAACCGCTTCACGCCCTTCTCCGTAGGGCTGGAGGGCGGCCTTCTGACCACGGTGGGCTTCGCCGCCGACGCGGACCCCCAGCCGGAATGGGCGCCGGAGGGCTTTGGCCTGTGGTATGTCCCGCTGACGCTGAAAAGCTACACCTCCTCCGGCAGCGGCACCTACTCCGACTACCAGCCGGACATGGAGCATCTGCGTCTGGCCTATCCGCTGGACATCGCGGCGCAGCGTGTGGTGGGCCTGCAGCTCACCCGCGACCGCTCGGAGGTCCTGCTGACCACGGCGGAGAACGGGCAGTACGTCCTGCGGATACTGGATGCCGGGGACTTCCGCTGCAAGCTGACGCTGGTGGTGGACGAGAACGTGGAGCCGTACCACTATACCGCCACCATGATGACGCAGAACGGCACGTCCTACGAGCTGGACTATTACGACTATGTGCTGCCGGTGTACAACAACAGCACCGAGGACCTGCTGGTGGCCTGCGCCGGGAACCATCTCACCGTGCTGCGTCCCGGCGGCGGCAGCTGGGCCGTAGACTACGATTTCGACCTGCTGTGGCCCGAGCTGGATGAAGACGGGCAGATCGCCTGGAGCAGCGAGTTCCGCCCACTGGAGGATGGCAGCTACGGCTACACCTACGCCTACGGCAGCTATTCCTCGCTGGGTCTTATCAGCCGGCTGGACGAGATATCCATGCTCTATCGGGACGGCAGGCTGGCGCTGGCCACCGGCGACTATGAGGGTGCCTGCACGCTGGTGTCGGTATACGACCGCACCGGCCTGCTGTACGGCGCGGTCATCGACACGGGGCTGACGGAACAGCGCATGTACACCGACCAGTGGTCGTTCTTTGACCCCCTGTACTGCACGGAGCTGACATGGGAATGACCCCGCACAAATAAAAGAGACGCGGCCTGCGGGCCGCGTCTCTTTTATTCTGTTACCGGATCCAGTCCTCTGTCTGCTGCCGCAGCCAATCGCACCATGCGTCCATGCCCTCGCCGGTCTTGGCGGAGATGGGGAACACCTTCAGGCTCGGGTTGCGCATATGGGCGTAAGCCAGCACCTTGTCCATGTCGAAGTCGAAGTACGGCAGCACGTCGATCTTGTTGATGAGCAGCACGTCGCAGACAGTGAAGATAAGGGGGTACTTCAGGGGCTTGTCGTGCCCCTCCGGCACGGAGAGGATCATGGCGTTCTTCACCGCGCCGGTGTCGAACTCCGCCGGACACACCAGATTGCCCACGTTCTCCAGCACCACCAAATCCAGATCCTGGGTGCCGATCTCCCGGAGACCCTGCTCCGTCATGCCGGCGTCCAGATGGCACATGCCGCCGGTATGGAGCTGGATGGCCCGGGCGCCGGTATCCGCGATGGCCTTCGCGTCCACATCTGAGTCGATATCTGCTTCCATGACGCCGATGCGCAGCTCGCTCTGCAGCCGTGCGATGGTGCCCCGGAGGGTGGTGGTCTTGCCGCTGCCCGGAGAGGACATCAGGTTCAGCAGGAACGTCCTGTCCCGCTTCAGCTCCTGCCGGAGGCGCGCCGCCTCCCGGTCGTTGTCGGCGAACACGCTCTCCTTTACCTCGATGATCTTATACTGTTCCATATTAAGCGCCCTCTATCTTCTTGATACTGATCTCGCTGCCCCGCAGCAGCCATGTGTCCTCGCTGCCGCAGCGGGGACACGTGCGGCCATGGGCCACGGTGGGGTAATCCTGTCCGCAGCCGCCGCAGTGGGTGACGGCAGGCAGTGTTTCAATGTGCAGTGCCGCGCCCCGCAGCAGGTCGGACTTCTGCACGGCCCAGTCCCAGCAGCTCACCAGCTCTTTGGGAATGGCACCGGACACCTCGCCCAGCTCCAGCGTGACGGCGGCTATCTCTGTCAGGCCATTGTCCGCGCCCACGCGCTCCACCGTTTTAATGGTGTGAAATACGATACCCAGCTCGTGCATATCACTTGGCCTTCTTGGCGCGGCGGGCGGCCTTCTTGATCCGGATCTCCCGCTTGACCATGTAGGGCAGGATGGCCTTCATCTTGTCCTCGCAGGCGTACATGGTGCTGCACTCCGGCCGCTCCCTGTGGAGATGGATGGCGTCAAAGGCGCACTTGGTGGTGCAGACGCCGCAGCCGATGCACTTGTTGGGGTCCACCACGCTGGCGCCGCAGCCCAGGCAGCGGGCCGTCTCGGCCTTGACCTGCTCCTCCGTGAAGGCGATGCGCTCGTCGCGGAACGTCCGGCGCAGCGCCTCGTTGTAGCCCACCCGCTGCCGGGGCGTGCTGTCGTAGCTGTCCACGGCGATAAGGGCGTTCTTCTTGTCCAGCTCGATGAACTGGCGGCGGTCACGGCCGATGGTCAGCGTGGCGCCCTGTACAAAGCGGTGCAGGCTGACGGCGCCCTGCTTGCCGGCGGCGATGGCGTCGATGGCGAACTTCTGCCCGGTGTAGACGTCGCCGCCCACGAACACATCCGGCTCCGCCGTCTGATAGGTGACGGGGTCGGCCTTGGCGGTGCCGTTGGGATTGAACTCTACCTGCGTACCGGCCAGCAGCTCCTTCCACTCCACCTTCTGACCGATGCAGAACAGCACCGTGTCGCAGGGGGCCATCTGCAGCACCGACTCGTCATAGACCGGGGCAAAGCGGCCCTGCTCGTCCTTGACCCGCAGGCATTTCTTGAAGGTGACGGACACGGCCCTGCCATTCTCGGCGGACACCTCCACGGGGCCGAAGCCGGCGTGGACGGCGATGTCCTCCCGTTCGCACTCGGTACGGTCCTCCCCGCCCATGGGCATTTCGTCATAGGCCTCCAGGCAGTACAGGCTGACGCTGTCCGCGCCGCAGCGCACGGCGGAGCGGGCCACGTCGGCCGCGATATTGCCGCCGCCGATGACCACCACCCGGCCCGTCAGCTTCACGTCCGCGCCGCTGTTGACCCGGCGCATAAAGTCGATACCGGCCTCCACGCCCGCAGCGTCGCCGCTGGGGACGGGCAGCCTGCCGCCGGACTGCAGGCCCACGGCCACATAGAAGCCCTTGTAGCCCTGCTCCCGCAGCTGCTGGATGGTGATGTCCTTCCCCACCTCCACGCCGCAGCGGAACTCCACGCCCAGCTGGCGCAGCACGTCGATCTCCGCCTCCACCACGTCCTTTTCCAGGCGGAAGGAGGGGATACCATTCATCAGCATACCGCCGGGGCGGCTCTCCTTTTCAAAGACGGTGGGGCGATAGCCCTTCTCCGCCAGATAGTAGGCACAGCTCATGCCCGCAGGGCCGCCGCCGATAATGGCGATCTTCTCCGTGAACTCGCCGTCCACCTTGGGGATGACCTTCTCCGGGACGAAGCGGGTCGCCGCATCCAGATCCTGCTGGGCGATGAAGCGCTTCACCTCGTCGATGGCCACGGCCTGATCCACGGTGCCCCGGGTGCAGGCATCCTCGCAGCGGCGGTTGCAGATGCGGCCGCATACGGCGGGGAACGGGTTCTCCCGCTTGATAAGAGCCAGGGCCTCCCGGTACTTGCCCTGGGCCGCCAGCTTCAGATAGCCCTGCACGGCGATGTGGGCGGGACAGGCGGTCTTGCAGGGAGCGGTGCCGGTGTCGTAGCAGTTGACGCGGTTTTTGTCGCGGTAGTCGATGCTCCACTTCTCCGGGCCCCACTTCACCTCGTCGGGCAGCTCGGCACGGGGATACTGGATAAAGCCGTCCTTGGTACACAGCTTCTGGCCCAGCTTCACCGCGCCGGCGGGACAGTTCTCCACGCAGCGGCCGCAGGCCACGCATTTCTCGCTCTCCACCGCCGCCACATAGGCGCTGCGGGACATATTGGGGGTGTTGAAAAGCTGGCTGGTGCGCAGGGCGTTGCAGACGTTGACGTTGCAGTTGCAGATGCCGAAGATCTTCTGCTCGCCGTCAATGTTGGTGATCTGATGGACGAAGCCGTTGTCCTCCGCCTTTTTAAAGATCTCCATGGCCTCGTCATAGGTGATGTACTCGCCCCGCTGGGTCTGCACCACATAGTCGGCCATATCGCCCACGGCGATGCACCAGTTCTCCACGTCGTCGCCGCAGCCCTCGCCCAGCTTTTCCCGGCTGGCCCGGCAGGAGCACATGCTCTTGGCGTACTTTCCCTCGTATTTGTGGAGCCAGTAGGAGATCTTCTCCAGACCGATGGCCTCCTGCTCCGTCTCGATGGCCTTCTCCACCGGAATGACGTGCATACCGATGCCGGCGCCTCCGGGAGGCACCATGGGGGTGATCTTCTCCAGCGGCAGCATGGTCATGCGCTCGAAGAACGCGGCCACCTCCGGGTGCTCATCGATCTGGCTTTTCCGCATGTTCAGGAACTCGGCGCTGCCGGGGACGAACAGCGGCAGGACATAGCGCTTTTCGTGGTTCGGGTTCTTACCGTCCAGATTCTCCCAGTGGTACTCAATAAGGCCCAGCCACGCCATGTCGTCCAGCAGCTTCTGCAGCGGCTCCCGCTCCAGCTTCGTCAGTGCCATCAGCTGCTCGATGGTCTTGGGCTTGCGGACGCCCATCTTCAGGGCCACGTCCACCATCTCATCGGTGACCACGCCGTCCAGCCCCCAGTATTCCGGGTCGTCCACGGTGGTTTTCAGGCCGATCCGGTTGGTGATCATGGCGCCCAGCTTCAGCAGCTTCTCCCGGGGCGGCCGGTCGGGACAAGGGATCTTGAACGGGAGCTTCTCCCCGTCCAGCGGGAAATTTGTGGGCTTGCTGCCGTTGATATCTCGCATCTCTCTTTCCTCCGTTGTCTGCTGCTCCGACCAGCCGCTTGCCCCGGCGGGTAGGAGCGCGTAATGATTTTGTGCCTATTACCCCTATAATACCAACTTTTTCGGCAAAATCCTATTGACTATTCGCATAAAGTTGTGTACCCTGTTTATATGGTCCTGGTCTGACCAAGAGAGGGTGACAGGTATGGCATTTCGTGAGATCGTAGCGCCCACCGTGAAGGAGCTGTTCGTACAGCAGCTGGAGGGCATGATCCTGTCCGGTGAGCTGCGGCCCGGCGACCGCCTGCCCACGGAACGAGAGCTGGCAGATGAGATGAAGATCAGCAAGACCGTGGTCCACGAGGGGCTGCGGGAGCTGCACCGGCTGGGGTTCCTGGATATCGCCTCCCGCCGGGGCGTAACGGTGGCGGACTACGCCCAGACCGGCAGTCTGGAGACGCTGCGGGCCATCATGGATTTCCACGGCGGCATCCCCGACCGGAAAACGGCGCTGAGCATCCTGCGGCTGCGGTACTATCTGGAGGCCCCGGCCATGGAGGAGCTGGCGGCGCGGCACACGGCAGCGGATATGGCCGCCCTTCAGGCCCTGCAGCGGCAGGCGGAGGAAGCCGCCGCCCGGAGCACCGAGGACTTCGCCCAGGCGCTGTTCCGCTATCACCGCGGCATCACGTTTCTCAGCGGCAACACCATCACACCGCTGATCTTCAACGCCTTTACCACGGTGAATCTGGCGTTCTGGCAGGAGTATATCGCGGCAGAGGGCACGGCCCGGTGCCTGGAGACGCTGGAGCGGTTCACGAACTGCATCGGGGCCGGGGAAGGCGCGGCGGCAGCGGAGCTGCTGCGCACCGGCATCCAGCACTTCTGCGGATATGTGGAGTAAAAGAGGCCGACAAATCGGGATTTGTGGAGGTATTTGATTTTTTTGCAATAGTTTGTCCGCCCGCTGTCCCGGATCATCCGCATCACGCGGGAACGACCGCCTTTTCATGTACCACGATCCTCTCGATCAGTTCGTTGAGGATATAGGGCGTCAGTTCTGTAATGCCGGTATATTTCCAGATGAGGGGTAGGAACTGTTCGATATTTTCGTAGACCTTATCACTCTTAGAAATCTCTGCTGCCAGCTCCTCCCGCTGCCCTTGGAGGGCGGCCTGCTCCCGTTCGTACTTGGGAGCCATGGCCTGATACCGTTCCTCGCTGATTTTCTCTAATGCCGCATCCTCATAGAGTTTGTTCAGGATCTTGGACAACTCACCGATACGCTTGTCCACTCGTTTCAGCTCCCGCTTGTATCGGTCGACCTCCGCTTTTTGCTTCTCCGTGTGGAGTGAGACCAGCATCTCCATGTAATCCTGTGCTGACCGCCGCGCCTCCACCGCATTGCGCCGAATATCCTCCAGCACCAGTTGGTTCAGTGTTTTCCATCCGATGGCGTGGGAGGTGCAGCGGGATTTCCCGTAGTTTTTGTACACCCAGCAGGAGAAGCCCGTATATCGCCCCTTGCGTTTATCGTAGCTGGCATTCAGCGATGAGCCGCAATCCGCGCACTTCACCAGTCCTGCGAAGGGCTGCACCTCGCCGCTGGCATTTTCGCGTCGCTTGGCGCGCATCATCTGATGCACTGTGTCCCACAGCTCCTGTGTGACCAACGCCTCGTGCGTGTTGTCCACTACGATCCACTCGGACTCGTCCGTTTCCACACGCCGTTTGTCGAAGAAGCCCTTTGTCTTGCTGCGGCCGAAAACCACCTTTCCCAGATACACCGGGTTCTCGAGGATGGTGCGGATGGAGCTGGCATGCCAGTCAAAGGGCTTGCGCCAGTAGTCACTCTTATAGTAATTCGGATTGTTTTGGTTGAAGTAGGCCTGCGGATTGAGAACTCCCTTTTCCCGCAGGATCTTTGTCATCCGCACATAGCCGATGCCATCAGCGAACATACGGAAAATGTCCCGCACCACATCCGCTGCCGGTGGGTCAACGATCAGGTGGTGACGGTCATTGGGGTCTTTCTGATAGCCGAACGGCGCACGGCTGCCCATAAACATTCCGCTTCTTGCTCTGGCCTGGTGCGCGGCTCTTGTTTTGGTGGATGCCTGCCGCGCATAGAACGAGTTGATAACATTGGTGAAGGGCAGCACCAGATTGTCCAGCCCTTTGGCGGAGTCAATGCTCTCCGCCACCGAGATGAAGCGAACGTTTTTCTGCTCGAAGTAGTGTTCAATGTACATACCCATCTGTGCGTATTCTCTGCCGAAGCGGGACAGGTCTTTCACAATGACCGTGTTTACTTTTCCGCTTTCGATGTCCTCCAACATACGCTGGAACTCCGGACGCTCAAAGTTTGTACCACTCCAGCCGTCATCACAGTAGTAGTCCGCGATGTTGATATGCTGTTCTTTGCAGTATTGTGTCAGCAATGTGCGCTGTGTCTGAATGCTGCCGGATTCGCCCACGCTGCCATCGTCTTGACTAAGCCGACAGTAGACCGCCGCTTTTTCTTCCATAGCTTTCACTCCTTTCGCCACACACAATACCCTTAGTCGCCGTCAATAGCTATATCCACATCTGCCGAAGAAGCATTCGTAACTTCGTGCAGATCGCATGAACGAAAGGCATCGGTGAGCAGCTCTCCCAGCTTGTCACAGACATCTTTGTTACCGCTGTAGTGACTGACTGTCACATATCGGACGCCTCGAATGACAGTCACATTTTTTAAACTGTCTCCTTCGTATAGAAACATGATGTACCTCCTATCGTCACTCTTGTGAGTCGCTGATCACATCCCGCAGCGAGATCGTGCCGCGTGTCATGTCCACGTCTGCGGCCAGCAGGTGGTTGGTGATGTTGTGCTCCACGGTCAGGTTGAACAGCAGCTTGGCCATACGGTTTGCGAACACGCCCAGCGTACCTTCCAGCACATCCGCAACGGCGTGGGGCAGGAACGCTCCGGCGTTCTGCACCTTCAGGTAGCCGTCATAGAACCGAACCGCCTTTTCCACGAACTCACTTTGGCTGCCGCAGTTAGCCAGCGGCGCGTTTATTTCTATCATTTTCTTCGCTTCCGGCATAAGCCAAAAAGCGTACTTTTCCTTGTTATTTGTCATCTCGGCTTTCCTCCTTGAATTTTTGCTGTAACCCCGCAGCTTTTCCCGTAACTGCGGGTTTTTTCTGTTCTCGACCCCACCGCCCGCCGAAAATCCCCTTCTACGACGCCGCTGGTGGAACGGCGCAACTGCCCGCACTGCGGGCAGAAGTGACCGGGGTGGGGCGGGCACGACCCCACCCTTTTCTCCTGCTATACTTTCGGCGCACCGAAAAGCTCCCCAACACGCGCCCAAATAGGCTGGGTGGTATCCGTACCCCACCTCCGCCCTACGAGGCCACACAGCGGGCCACAGGCGGCAACACGGCGGGCAACGAGTGAGAGGTGTGGTGGGGCTGCGAATTTCCCTTTTTCTCCTCTGGTTTTGCTCCAAAATCGTGATTTTCCGGAGCGAAACGGCATTGTGTGCCTCTGGCAAAAATCGGTACATTTTCGCTCTGTGACGGCTGTGACAGGTGTGACGGCAAATTCAACACAGGCACCATATCAGTTTTTCCCGTCACTGCCGTCACTCCCGTCACACGGAAGGCAAAGGATACTCAGCATCCGCGTTGTCCGTGTGCGTTCGCTGACCACGCGGATACCGTTCTGCTCCAGCACCTCCGCGTACTTCACCAGCCGTTTGGACAGCACGCTGGGCGTTAGCCTCTCCCCTGTCTTTGCTTCCAGCAGCGCACTCAACTCCGTAGCTGTTCCCTCAAAGCTGCCCAGCCCCCGCAGAAAGGCAGAGAGGGAAATTGCCTCCGGGTCGATAGAAATGCGCTCCTCCTCCACCGACTCCGTCAGCCGCCATGTGTAGCCGCCCTTATCGAATACCAGCGGCAGCTCACGGTATTCTATGTCCCGTCCGGTGCAGTACAGGGTCGCTTCACCGCTGCCGCGCCTACGTTCCTTTAGCACGAAGTTGCTGTCTGTCGCTCCGCTGATGCCCGTTGTGCCGGAGATCATATTCATGGGATCATCATCGTTCATCTTACGGAGGTGGTGAATGAGCAGGATGGCGATGTGGTGCTTGTCCGCCAACGCTTTCAGTACAGAGATGTCACGGTAGTCGTTGGCGTAGGGATTGCCGCTGTCGCTGCCGGTGCGGATGCGCTGTAATGTGTCGATGACCACCAGCGAGGTGTCGGGGTGCTGCGTAAGGAAGTTGGTGAGCTGCTCCTCCAGCCCCTCGCCGATGCCTGCGGCGATGGTGGCGAAGTGCAGTGCCTCCGGCGCGTCGTCGGTGATCTGAAACAGGCGGCTTTGGATACGGGTGAGGCTGTCCTCCAGGCAGAGGTAGAGCACAGTGCCCCTGTGCGTTGGGAAGTCCCACACATTTGCTCCCTGTGCCGCTTGCAGACACAGCCACAGTGCCAGCCACGATTTACCTACCTTCGGCGCACCTGCAAGGATGTGCAGGCCCTGCGGCAGCAGTTGGTCTATGATGAAGCGTGTGGGCGGCAATGTAGTGGACAGCAGCGTGTCCGCGTCGATGGTTTGCAGTTGTTGATGCGTCATGCATATCATCTCCAATCTAAAGTTTATTTTTCTGTACGACCCAGTGTGTTCATGGTATAATGAATGCAGGACACTATACATGAAAAAGTGATCTTCCTCCGCTGCAGAGAAAGATCACTTGTGGACAAAACGGGAAGGTACGCCAATGGAGAGAAAACTCGGCCTGTATGTCACGCTGGGCAACGACGGAAGTCTGAAACGCACGTTGGTTTCCGTATCCGGCGAGACAGAATTGGAGGCGACAACGCTGAATGACGAGGTCATCCTGTTCTCTGAACTCATTTTTGATTTCTATGCCTTTATCGTAGATCGCATCCGGCTGTCCGCTGCATATCTGGTCACGCAGGACGGCGACGGGAAGGATACCGTCGATATGCGCGTATTTGAGTTCATACAGGATACGGTGCAGGATTTGATCGAGGAGTTTGAAGAAGACGATCCCCTATATGGAACGCTTACGAGAACCATCATGGAAGACCGAATCCCCGCTGCTGACGGGAGCGACACATATCCCGTGACTGCCGTGGAGAAAATCATTTCAGAATTGTCCGCGGTAATGCTTACACAATTCTCTGTGAACAATATCCTGCGGGATATGCGCTTCCATGTCCCCGTCGATCTGGACAAGAAATACCGAATCTTGCAGGAGGTAGAATTCACACAGATTTCCAGCTTTTCAAATCTGCATACCCCCGAGTACCTGTTCCGTTCAGCGGCTGACTACTACACGTTTCTGGTACTCCACTTTATCGCTGCCGAACCGCGCGTAGCACTGTGTGAATGCTGCGGCAGATACTTCATTCCAAAGACCGCCGAGAAAACCTTGTATTGCGACAGAGTGCTGAAGGACGATAAAACATGCAAGGACTTGGGCCCCGCATTGAAGCATAAGCTGCAGGCGCAGAATAAAAAGGTCGTGGAGGAATTTGACCGTGCAAAGCAGCGGATGTACAAGCGCTATGAGCGTGCGCTGGATCCGAATAAAAAGGCATCCAAAAGAGATCTGAGCTATGCGGAGTATTATGATTGGTTGGAAAATGCAACGGAAGCACGGGATGCGTACCTTGCAGGAAAGCTCTCCGAGAAAGACGCTCTGAAGGTTATTAGGGAAGATTTTGTAAACAGAGACAAAATGTAAAAACAAATGCAAATCAGAAAATGCAAAACAGTGAACGGCACGAAGGGTACCCTTCGTGCCGTTCTTTCTTATCGTCAATTCGGTTCCGGAAGCATGGCGTTAAATATGCACAAATTAGAGTGGCTTTTATGTATCATTCGCCGAATTTTCCCATTATTCGCCACCCTATGCTCCGTGCATATTGTCAGCAGAATACAATCGTAGTATAATCAATGTGCGTAATTTCGACCACCGGGAGGTGTTGCTATGGCTGCGCCAAAATTGATCATCCGACCGAAGAAGTACACAGAGGAATCCGCCGTGATCTCCATGCGTCTGCCCAAAGATATGCTCCGGGATATTGACAGTATCGCCAAGTATGTGGGCTGCACCCGCAACGAGATCATGGTCAAGTGCTTCGAGTTCGCATTGGAACACATGGAAGTTTCAGAACGACAGGACGGAACTGACCATCCGCTGAAATAAACGAGGGGAGAAAGAGAATATGTCTGTTATCAAATGCAAAATGTGCGGGGGAGATCTGGAGCTGGTCGAGGGCAGCAGCGTCGCCGTGTGCGAATACTGCGGCTCGCAGCAGACGGTGCCCGCCGCCGATAATGAGAAGAAACTGACACTGTTCGCCCGCGCCAACCGGCTGCGCCTTGCCTGCGAGTTCGACAAGGCTGCCGGTGTGTATGAGAGCATCGTGGCGGACTTCCCCACGGAGGCCGAGGCCTACTGGGGTCTTGTGCTGTGCCGCTACGGCATCGAGTATGTGGACGACCCCGCCACAGGGAAGAAAATCCCCACCTGCCACCGCTCCAGCTTTGACAGCGTGATGGAAGACAGCGACTTTGAGCAGGCACTGGAGAACGCCGACGCCGTGGCGCGGCGTGTCTATCGTGACGAGGCCAAGGCCATCGAGGAGCTGCGCCGGGGCATCGTGGAGGTGTCCGGCAAAGAGCCGCCCTACGATATTTTCATCTGCTATAAGGAGACTGCCGAGGACGGCCAGCGCACCGTGGACAGCGTGATCGCGCAGGATGTGTACGACGCGCTGACAGAAAAGGGCTACCGTGTGTTTTTCAGCCGCATTTCGCTGGAGGATAAGCTGGGCACGGAGTATGAACCGTATATTTTCGCGGCTTTACATAGCGCCAAGATCATGCTGGCTTTTGGTACGGACTACGAGTATTACAACGCGGTGTGGGTGAAAAACGAGTGGAGCCGCTTTTTGCAGCTGATGACCAAGGACAAGAGCAAGCACCTGATCCCCTGCTACAAGGGCATCGACGCTTACGATATGCCCAAGGAGTTCGCCAAGCTCCAGGCGCAGGACATGGGCAAGGTGGGCGCGATGCAGGATCTTCTGCGCGGTGTGGATAAGATCATGGGGAAAGGCGCGGGTGCTGCGCCTACGGCGGACACAGCGGCTTCTCCTGCTCCCACGGTAAATCCAACGGTCACTTCTCTGCTGGAACGCGCTGAAATGTTCCTTGCCGATGGCGATTGGGACAATGCGGATGCATACTGTGAAAGGACTCTGGACATTGAACCGAAAAACGGCACGGCATATCTCTATAAGCTGATGGCGGGTATGAGAGTACCGCAAAAGGATAGGCTGGCAAGGTGGGGAGAGCCGTTTGACACGCATCCGCTTTATAAGAAAGCCCTTGAATATGCTTCCGATGAACAGGCTGCGTTTCTGCAGGAGTGCAACAACGCCATTCGTTATCGGAACGCAGGTAAAATGATGAAGAAAACAAAAACCGTAGAGGATTGTCAGAAAGCGGCAGCGGCGTTTGCCGAAATTTCCGGCTATAAAGACGCAGAAGACTGTGTGCGGAAAGCTGAGGAAAAAGCAAAGGGCAAGGAAGAAGATCGCAAGGAGCGCTCCCACTTACTCGAATCAAAACGCGCCGCTATTGCGCCATACCAGAAAATGCTTGCACTCACTGATTATTTCACAGTTGGGCTGCGTTCAGACGGCAAAGTGGTATCTGCCGGAGATTCCACGTATGCGTTTTCTTTTCACGACGTGCCTTATTGGCATGACATCGTGGCCATTTCAGCAGGCTACGGCTCCGGTACCATTGAACGGCACATCATTGGGCTCAAAGCGGATGGAACAGTGGTGGCCGATGGATACAACAGGAACGGTCAGTGCAATGTCTACGACTGGCGAAACATTATTGCCATTGCGGCAGGACAGACTTTCACAGCAGGCTTAAAATCGAACGGCAGAGTGGTGGCTACCGATGATGATTTGGATATAAGAACGTGGCGTGATATTGCGGCCATTGCGGCTGGGAGCTTTCACATAGTGGGTTTGAAATCGGATGGGACGGTGGTGGCAACGGGAGAACTTAAGTATAACAGCAATGGTGAGTGCAATGTCTCCGACTGGCATGATATTGTTGCCATTGCGGCAGGCGACCAATACACAGTTGGCTTGACAGCGTACGGAACCGTTGTGGCTACATGTCGAGATTTTGTAAATACAAAAGGCTGGCATGATATTGTGGCCATTGCGGCAAACAAAAGAGGCAAGTGCAATGTAATGGTAGGGTTGAAATCAGACGGCACAGTGGTATCTACCAGTGATAGTTATGATGTAAGCGATTGGCGCGATATTGTGGCCATTGCGGCAGCCACTACGGTGTATGAAGATTGGGATCCAAAAGGAGGGTGGCAGAAACTGGGAGCATACGTTTACACAAGTGGGGGTCGAATAATCGGCTTGAAAGCAGACGGCACGGTGGTGGCTGTTGGAGACAACAAGACCGGCCAATGCAATGTGAGTGACTGGAAGCTGATCTACACGGAGGAAGAGCTGGCTACACTAAAAAAAGAAAAGGCAGAGAAGCGTGCCAGCCTTACGTCGGAAAAAGAGACCTTGCAAAATGAGTTGTCTAATTTAAAAGGACTATTTACCGGCAAACGCCGCAAGGAGATTGAGAGTCGGCTGGCGGAGATCGACGCCGAGTTGAAGAAACTGTAAGGGGGCTATCTAAATGCTCAGTATGAAAGAGTACATGGAAAAAGTCGGGGTTACGAAAGAAGAATATGTTATAAATTGGATCAATCAAGACTTAATTCCCGGTGTTCGCAAAAATACAGAAGGATCATATTTGTTTCCAGAATCGGCGCGTCGCCCGTATCGCGCACGGTGCAAAGAACACACAAATGCTAAAACAATTAGGGCCTCAATCGTAAACGCATGTTTGAAACAACAATATATTTCACCCTCAACATTTCATTTAAGCAAGAGTGAATTCGAGAGCTATATTGCTGATTTGGTCAAAAGAGGACTGATTGTTCAGAGAGAAGATGATGGCATTGTTTATTATGACTCTACAGCCGAAAGCGAGAAACTTAAAGGAATTGGGGTAAAGGAACTTGCCAAAAAAGTTCATAAGTGTATTGTTGTCGTTGAACCTATTTTGTCTGTTGCTGCAAGTACATTAGCAATTGCTGATACATTGCTGTAATTTGTAAGGAGACGCATCATGGCTAAATTTGTAATAGAATGTCCCAACTGCGGCAAGTTTGCCGAGGGTAAAACCGGGTTCTTTGCCCGGAAGAAGATCGACTGCGCCTGCGGATATACCATCAACGTCCGCACGGATAAGATGGCGTCGCGGCAGTGCCCTCACTGCGGCAACACGGTGATCTTTGACCAGACTGCCGGTGACAAGGCTCGGTGTCCCGTCTGTCACGAGCCCATCAACACCATGGACGAGCAGAACCAGATGGCGGAGTTCTCCTGCGGCCAGTGCGGCGTGCGGCTGCGCGCGTCCAAGGCGGCGGCACACTTCGTCTGCCCCGTGTGCGACTACGACAACGATGTTCCCGCGCAGATCATGCAGGAGAGCATCCGCAAGGACGGCCTTGCCAGCATCATCAAGTACGAGGGTGACAACGAAACACTGGTGTGGAAGCACCCCATCGAGGACTTCAACTTCGGCTCGCAGCTCATCGTCCACGAAAGTCAGGAGGCCATCTTCTTCCGGGACGGACAGGCGCTGGATCTGTTCGGGCCGGGACGCTACACGCTGGAGACCCAGCAGCTGCCCCTGCTGGAAAAGCTCTATAAGCTGCCCACCGATACCGAGGGGACTTTCCACAGCGAGGTCTACTTCATCAACAAGACGGTGCAGATGGCCATTAAGTGGGGCACGCCGGACAAGGTGCGGTTCATCGACCCGCTGACCAGTGCCCCGCTGGAGATTGGAGCCTCCGGCGAGCTGAATCTGCAGGTGTCCGACGCCCGCAAGCTGCTGCTGAAGCTGGTAGGCACCATGAGCGGCATCGCGTGGGGCGATCAGGCGGGCTTTACCAAGTCCGTGCAGAACGCCTTCCGCCCGCTGATCGTCAACGCGGTACGCAGCAACCTGCCCGCCATCATCAAGAGTCAGCAGATCGACCTGCTGGAGATCGACGAGCGGGTGGACGACATCTCCGCCGACCTGCGGCAGAAGATCCTGCCGGGGTTCGAGGAGTACGGCCTGACCATCCCGCAGTTCTATGTGACCCACATCGTGCTGCCGGAGGATGACCCCAACTTCAAGCGCATCCGGGAGCTGCATACCGTGATGCTCCAGACCCGCACCTATCAGGCGGAGGCGGCGGTCAAGACCGTGCAGGCACAGAGCGAGGCGGCCTACCGCACCGCGCAGGAGGAGAGCAAGGCGGCCATTACCGCCGCCCAGCGCAAGGTGGAGTTGGAACGCCAGACCACCGAGACAGAGGTAGCACGCCGGGAGGTGGAGAGGACAGTCATCAAGGCGCAGGCGGAGGCGCAGGCACAGCGTATGGCGGGCCTTACCGAGGCGGAGATCATGCGCGCCAAGGGCTACACCCAGAAGGATGTGCTGCAATCCGAGGTGCAGAAGGCCTACGCCGCAGGCTTGGGCGAGATGGGCTCCAACGGCGGTGGCAGCGGTCTGGGCGACATTGCCGGATTGGGTGTGGCGCTGGGCGCTATGGGCGGCGTGGTCAACATGACCAAGGACGCCCTGAACCCTGTTTTCAGCGGGATCACCCCGCCTGCTCCTGATGCAGCCGCCCCCGCGGGTGGTTGGAGCTGCGCCTGTGGACGGACGAACATTACCTCCAACTTCTGCCCCGACTGCGGCGCGAAGAAACCTGTTCCGCAGATTGGTTGGACTTGTCCCAGCTGCGGCGCGGCCAACATCACCAGCAATTTCTGCCCGGATTGCGGCGCGAAAAAGCCCGCGCCGGACGCGGGCTGGGACTGTGATTGCGGTCAGACGAACATCAAGAGCAACTTCTGCCCCAACTGCGGCAAGAAGCGGAGCGAATGACCCGGTGGCTTACATAAAGGAGGAGCATGGATATGAAAAACAAGAATAGCGTGCGTGGGCTGGTCATTCTCGGCATCGTACTGGCGGCATGGCTTGTCATCGTGCTGGCCGTACCCTTTGTGAAAAACGGGGCCTACTGGCTGAGCTTTGTGTTTACCCTCATCGCATTTCTCGCACAGCTCTACATTTTCAAAATTTCCTTCCGCAACGGCGAGAGTGTCCGCAGCAAGTTCTACGGCTTCCCCATCGCCCGCCTCGGCGTGGTGTATCTGGCGGTGCAGCTGGTGCTGGGCTTGCTGGTCATGGCACTGGCCAAATGGGTGCCCACATGGGTGGGCGTGATTCTCTTTGCCGTCACGCTGGCGGCTGCGGCGGTGGGCTGCATTGCCGCCGATATGATGCGCGACGAGGTGGAGCGGCAGGACGAGCAGCTGAAAAAGGATGTAAGCCCCATGCGCGCCATGCAGTCCAAGGCCAACGCGCTGGTAAACCAGTGCGACGCACCGGAGCTGCGAGCCGCACTGCAAAAGCTGGCGGAGGACTTACGATTCAGCGATCCTGTCAGCAGCGATGCGCTGGCGGATATCGAGATGTCCCTGTCCGCCTGCCTGGATGAATTGCAGCGTAGTCTCACCGATGGCGATTTGGACAGTGCCGCTGTCCTCTGCCGCCGTGCCGCCGCCACCCTGACGGAGCGAAACCGACTGTGCAAGCTGAATAAGTAATAGAAAGGGAGAAAGAGAAATGTCCATCTTCAAATGTAAAATGTGCGGCGGGGAGCTGCACATCAATCCCGGTGAATCCGTAGCCGTGTGTGACTATTGTGGCACGACACAGACGCTGCCTAAGCTGGACGACGACCGGCGCGCCAACCTCTACGACCGCGCCAACCACTTCCGGCGCAACAACGACTTCGACAAGGCGGCAGGCATCTATGAGCAGATCCTCAACGAGGACAAGACTGACGCCGAGGCGTACTGGTCGCTGGTGCTGTGCCGCTACGGCATTGAGTATGTGGAGGACCCCGCCACGCACAAGCGCGTGCCTACGGTGAACCGCGCCCAGTACACCTCCATTTTCGATGACGAGGACTACAAGGCCGCCATCCAGTACGCCGACGCCGCCCAGCAGGTGGTCTACGAGGCCGAGGCTAAAGCAATCAACGAAATTCAGAAGGGCATTCTGGAGATTTCCCAGAAAGAAGAGCCGTTCGACGTGTTCATCTGCTATAAGGAGACAGACGCCAACGGCCGCCGCACACCGGATAGTGTACTGGCCACCGATCTCTACCACCAGCTGACACAGGAGGGCTTCAAGGTCTTCTTCTCCCGCATCACGTTGGAGGACAAGTTGGGTACCGCCTACGAGCCGTACATATTCGCCGCACTGAACAGCGCCAAGGTCATGGTAGTGCTGGGCACGAAGCCGGAGTACTTCAACGCCGTGTGGGTGAAAAACGAGTGGAGCCGCTATCTGGCCCTGATCCGGGGCGGCGCAAAGAAGGTGCTGATCCCCGCCTATCGCGACATGGATCCCTACGATCTGCCGGAGGAGTTCTCCCATTTGCAGGCGCAGGATATGTCTAAGCTGGGCTTCATGCAGGATTTGATCCGCGGCATTAAGAAGCTGACGGAAGCTGACAAGCCCACCGCCAAAGAAACCGCGGTAGTACAGGAGACTGCCGCCAACACCGCACCACTGCTCGAGCGCGCATTTATGTTTTTGGAGGACGGGAATTGGCAAGACGCCGACCAATACTGTGAAAAAGTGCTGGATCAGGACCCCAAGTGTGCCCAGGCCTATCTGGGCAAGTTGATGGCGGAGCAGCAGGTCAGAAAACAGGAGGCACTGGCGAATCAGAATCGGCCCTTTGACACGTCCAACAACTATCAGAAGGTGATGCGGTTCGGCGACGAGACGCTTCGCGGCACGCTGGAGGATTATATCACCCACATCAATCAGCGGAACGAGGAAGCACGGCTCAACGGGCTTTACGACGACGCCCGTCGGCGCATGGACGCGGCGGACAGCGAGACAGTTTACAAACAGGCAGCAGAAATATTTTCCAAAATTCCAGGCTATCGTGATGCTGACGAGCTGCGCCGACAATGTTTAGAGCAGGCGGAAGTCTGCCGCAAGGAAGCCATCTATAACGAGGCGGTCGACATTATGACGCAAGAAACTCCTAACGCCTTGAGGAAGGCGGCAAAGCAGTTGGCCGAAATTCCCGGCTGGCGTGATGCCGACCAGCTGCGTGCTTATTGTTTGACGCAGGCTGACGAACTGGAAGCTGAAGCGCAGCGACGTGCGGAAGAGGAACGTCTTGCCGCAGAGAAGCGCGCGGAGGAGGAACGTCTTGCCGCAGAGAAGCGCGCGGAGGAGGAACGTCTTGCCGCAGAAAAACGCGCTGAAGAGGAACGTCTTGCGGCTGAGCAAAAGGCGAAAGAAGACGCCGCCGAGAAAGAACGCAAAAAGAAAGCCGCCGTGAAACGTGCTGTGATCACACTGCTCGTGGTGATACTCGCTGTTGCCGCTATATTGGTGGTCAGGCACATCAAAGCGTCGGCAGCCTACAACGAAGCCGAGGCATACCTTGCCGATGGTGACGTTGCTCATGCAATAGGCTGTTTTAGAAAGGCCGGGAATTATAAGGATGCCAAAACTCAGAGTGTGACACTTATAAAAACTCTTTCCGGAAGTATTGCCGCAAGTTGGGAGTGTGTAATGGGTGTTGAAAGGGATGGAACGGTAGTAGTGGCGGAATCTAAAGGAGAAAAGGGCAATGTATCCGGCTGGAAGGATATTGTAGCGGTGGCTACGGGTTACTATCATTCGATTGGTCTAAAGGAAGATGGCACAGTGGTAGCAACGGGTGGCAATGAGTACGGGGCGTGTAATGTGTCCCGGTGGACGGACATTGTTGCGATATCTGCCGGAGGTACATACTCAGTCGGTCTAAAAGCAGATGGTACAGTAGTGACAGCGGGCTGGAATTACGGCAATGTGTCCCAGTGGGCGGACATTATTGCTGTCGCTGCTGGTAGTGAACATATGCTTGGCTTAAAAGCGGATGGTACAGTGCTTGCGTCGGGTAATAATGAATATGGCCAGTGCGACGTGTCCGACTGGACAGATATCGTAGCTGTGGCTGCTGGATATTACTATTCTATTGGTCTAAAATCAGACGGAACGGTAGTGACAACTGGTGATAATGGACATGGCCAGCGAGATGTGTCTGGATGGACAGATATCGTAGCTGTGGCTGCCGGGGGCTGGCATTCACTCGGCTTAAAGGCAGATGGTTCGGCGGTGGTTGCGGGTCTCTATGCTGATGAACAATGTGGCGTGAGCGAATGGTCAGATGTTGTAGCCGTGGCTGCTGGCTGGTTGTATACGCTTGGGTTAAAGGCCGATGGGACAGTGGTGGCAACGGGTAATGGTGGCTATTGGCAGCGCGCCATCTCTGATTGGACGGGTATTGGCCGCGTGAATTCGCGGCTGCCATAACGCCATGCCGATAGCTTGTATATCGTCATCATGCACAAGAGCCGGCGCAGGGAATTCCCTGCGCCGGCTCTCCGCTATACTCATCACTCTATCGCCTCGCCGAGCACCTGACGCAGCAGGTCTGTCACACCCTGCGCGGCCTGGATGGTGGCGATCATCAGCAGGTCGCCATCCACCTCCGACCAGTTGAGGTCATATCCCGCGCTGCGGACGATTGGAAAAACGCCGCAGCAGCTCCGCCGTAGTTACCTCGCCACGCAGCACCCGCTGGCACTGCTCCCGCATCTGAGGCGTCACCTGACAGCCCTCCATGCGGACGGAGACCTCCGCGTTCTTCATAGGAACCGTATATCGCTTGTCAGTGTTCTTGTACATAGAAAAACTCCTCGCGGTATCCGCGAGGAGTCTGGAGCTTGTGGCCGGATTCGAACCGGCGACCTGCTCATTACGAGTGAGCTGCTCTGCCAGCTGAGCCACACAAGCACGGTCAAATACCGGATGATAGTATAGCACGCTTTCCGGCCGCCGTCAACCGTCTTTTTCCTCTCACGGCGAAATAATACATAACGTAATCTTCCCCGGCTGTCGTCCGTTTTTTCCATTTATGCGAAAAAAACGCGCTTTTTCCAAGAGCCGGCACTCGTCGTGAATCGGTGCCGCTTTTTCCGTTTCCTCCACTTTTGCCGGACAATTTCGCCCGGTTCCCGCAAGACATCCCCTTTACATATATTTTACATAATCCGACATGACATAATTTTTACAAGGAGTTATCCACAGTTTCCACCGAGTTTTCCACAGCGCTTTTGTTCTTTTATTTTCAACGAATTTCAGGTTATTTCCAGCAATTTTCCAGTTTCGAAAACACAGTCATACACTGTCGTTATCCCCCGTTTTACTTTACATAACATCATTATGTGCCGCACCGTTTACCATAATGCCAGCTTCTGTGTCGTATCACGGTAAATGAATACCCCGTTCTTTGGGAACGGGGTATTCATTATTCCAATGTGCCCAGGTCCATGGTGGCGTAGGCGTTCAGATCCAGCCCGGCCGTACGGCCCGCCCGGTACTCGTAATAGCCCTGGGCGCCGATCATGGCGCCGTTGTCGCCGCACCAGCGCAGCGGCGGCAGGAACAGGCGCACTCCCGCCCTGCGGCAGGCACGCTCCAGATCGGCGCGGATAATGGAGTTGGCCGCCACGCCGCCGGCAGCCACCAGTGTGGTGCGGCCCGTCAGCTCCAGCGCCCGCATGGCCCGGGGCACCAGCTCGCCGGACACGGCGCAGGCGAAGTCCCGGGCCAGTGCGGCGGCGTCCAACGCCTCCCCCTTCTGCTGGGCGTTGTGGGCCAGATTCACCACGGCGGTTTTCAGGCCAGAGAAACTCATATCCAGCTCCGCGCCGGACACATGGGCGCGGGGCAGTTCATACTTGCCGCCGTTGGACTGCCGGGCCAACTCATCCATGGGCTTTCCGCCGGGATAGGGCAGTCCCAGTACCCGGGCGGCCTTGTCGAAGCACTCCCCTGCCGCGTCGTCCCTGGTGGCGCCCAGCACTGTCATGTCCGTATAGTCCTTCACGTCCACGATGAGGGTGTTGCCGCCGGAGATGGCCAACGCCACAAAGGGCGGCTCCAGCTCCGGGAAGGCCAGATAGTTGGCGGCGATGTGCCCCCGCACATGGTGGACGGGGATCAGAGGCACCCCCAGCGCGTAGGCGGCGGATTTGGCGAAGGACACCCCCACCAGCACCGCGCCGATAAGACCGGGGGCATACGTCACCGCCACGGCATCGATGTCCTTTTTCGTCAGGCCCGCGTCGGCCAGCGCCTTGTCCGACAGGGCCGCAATGGCCTGCACGTGCTTGCGGGAGGCGATCTCCGGCACCACGCCGCCGTACAGGGCGTGCATGTCTGCCTGAGAGAGGATGGCGTCGGACAGCACCTGCCGTCCGTCCCGCACCACGGCCACCGCCGTCTCGTCGCAGGAGGATTCAAAGGCCAGTATGTTCATTGTGCCGCCTCCTCCGCGTAGTATTTCGTGAGAATGAGGGCGTCCTCCTTGGGCAGGTCGTAGTAGTTCCGCCGCCGACCCGCCTCCGCAAAGCCAAAGCCCTGGTACAGGGCGATGGCCGCCGCGTTGGAGGGGCGTACCTCCAGCGTCAGGAACGCCAGATGATTGCCCTGGGCGAAGCTGTCGAACACCTGCAGAAGCTGACCGGCCACGCCCTGCCTGCGGCAGGCGGGATCCACGGCCACATTGGTGATATAGCCCTCGTCGGCCACCACCAGCAGCCCGGCGTAGCCCACCACCTTCTCCGTGTCCGGCTCCACCGCCACCAGAAAGGCTGCGCACTGGTTGTCCAGCTCCTCCGCCAGCATCTTCTTCGACCACGGGCGGGAGAAGCACATCCGCTCCAGCTGCTCCAGCCGGTCCAGATGCTCCGCCGCCATGGGTACGATCTTTACCTGTTTCATGTCTTACTCCTTTGCCGCCAGCCAGTTTTTGCCGCTGTGGGCCTCCGCGATCAGGGGCACGGACAGCTGTGCCGCCTGCTCCATCTCCTCTGTCAGCAGACGCTCTACCCGCTGCTGCTCCGCCTCGGGGCACTCCACGATCAGCTCGTCGTGGACCTGCATGAGGAGCCGGGCCTGCAGGCCCTCCCGCCGCAGGCGGTCATGCACCCGCACCATGGCCAGCTTCATGATGTCGGCGGCGGTACCCTGCACCGGCATATTCAGCGCCACCCGCTTGCCGAATTCCCGCAGGTTGAAATTGCTGCTTTTCAGCTCCGGCAGGGCGCGGCGGCGGTGCATCAGCGTCTGCACATAGCCGTCTTGCTCCGCCTTGGCTACCACATCGGTCATATACTGCCGCACGCCCTGATACGTCTCAAAATACCGCTCCATATACGCCTTGGCCTCCGCCACCGTCACACCGATGTCCTGGGCCAGGGAGAAAGCGGAGATGCCGTAGACGATGCCGAAGTTCACCGCCTTGGCCCGGCGGCGCATCTCCGGCGTCACCTCCTCCGGCGGCACGTGGAACACGCGGGAGGCGGTGACGGTGTGGAAATCCTCCCCCGAGCGGAATGCCGCCTGCATCTCCGTGTCCCCGGCGATGTGGGCCAGCAGCCGCAGCTCGATCTGGGAGTAGTCCGCGTCCACCAGCACGCAGCCCTCCGGCGCGGTGAACATCCGCCGCAGCTGGCTGCCCAGCTCCGTGCGGGTGGGGATATTCTGCAAATTCGGCTCGGTGGAGCTGAGACGGCCCGTGGCCGTCACGGTCATCTGGAAGCTGGTACGCACCCGGCCGTCCGGGTCGATGACCTTCAAAAGCCCGTCCACATAGGTGCTTTTCAGCTTGGCGTACTGCCGGTAGCGCAGCACATCCGCCACGATAGGCGCGTCGTACCGCAGCTTTTCCAGCACGTCCGCGTTGGTGGACCAGCCGGTCTTGGTCTTTTTGCCGTGGGGCAGACCCAGCTTTTCAAACAAGATGCCTCCCAGCTGCTTGGGGGAGTTGATGTTGAACGTCTCCCCTGCTGCGGCGTAGATAGCCTGCTCCGTCTCGTCCATGGCCCTCTGCAGCGTCTCGCCGTACTCGGCCAGCGCCCGCCGGTCCACCAGGAAGCCCGCCGTCTCCATATCCGCCAGCACCCGGCACAGCGGCAGCTCCACGTCGTAGTAGAGCTTTGTCATGTCCAGCTCGTTCAGCTTCTCCGACAGTGTCCCATAGAGCGCCGACACGGCGGAGGTGTAGCTGATAAGGGCCGTCTGCGCCGCCGTGTCGTCCCCCAGCAGGGAGGTGAATGCCTCCGGTGCCAGATGGGCGGGCTTGGGCAGCTCCTCATTATAAAAGGAGAGGAACAGCTTGGGGATGTCATAGCTGCCGGCGGTGGCGTCGCAGAGGTACGCCGCCAGCGCCGTGTCGAACACGAAGCCCTCGGCGGGCAGTTCCCGCTCCAGCAGGGTACGCATGGTGTCCTTGACGTTGTGCCCCACCTTTCTGATGTCCGCCGCGAACAGCGCCGCCAGCAGGTCGTGCCAGTTCCCGGCGTAGCGGTTCTCGTACAGCTCCGCCATCAGGGTCGCGTCCTCCCCCGCCTCGCACTCTACCGCCAGCGCGCTGAGATCCGGCAGGCCGTAGACGGTAACGTGCGCAGCCTCCCGCCACAGAGCCAGCAGTTCCCGCGCCCGCTCCGCCGTCTCCACGATCTCCACATGGGCGGTATAGTCCGTCTTTTCCTCCGGCTGGTGCTGGGGGGAAAGGCCGTATTTGTCGATGAGCTTCTGGAATTCCAGATGCAGGAACAGGTCGTACAGCTCCGGCTTGAAGGGCTGGCGCAGGTTGTCCTCCGGCTTGAAGTCCAGCGGCGCGTCAGTGATGATGGTGGCCAGCCAATAGCTGTGCCGTGCCGCCCCCTCCCCCTCCTGCAGCTTGCGGAGGGCGGCAGGCTTGGCGTGAACGTCCGGCATCTGCGCGTACAGCGCGTCGATGCTGCCGTACTCCTGCACCAGCGCCATGGCGGTCTTTTCTCCGATGCCCGGTACGCCGGGGATATTGTCAGAGCTGTCGCCCATCAGCGCCTTCAGGTCGATCATGTGGATGGGCGCAAAGCCGTAGGTCTCCCGGAACGTCTCCGGCGTCATATCCTTCGTGGTGGTCTGCCCCATGCGGGTGGACACCAGCTTCACCTTGGTATGGTCGGTGATGAGCTGGAGACTGTCCTTATCGCCGGTGACCACGACGCAGTCCCAGCCGTCGGCCTCGCATTTGCGGCTGATGGTGCCGATGAGGTCGTCGGCCTCGTAGCCGGTCAGCTCATACTGGGGGATGCTCATAGCCGTCAGCACCTGCTTGAGCGGCAGCATCTGCATGGCCAGCTCCTCCGGCATTCCCTTGCGCTGCGCCTTGTAGGATGCATCCGCCTGGTGGCGGAACGTAGGCTCCCGCCGGTCGAAGGTGACGCACAGCGCCTCCGGCTTCTCCTCGTCCAGCAGGCGCTGGAGCGTGGTGACAAAACCGTAGATGGCGTTGGTGTACAGACCCTGCCGGGTGGTCAGGGGCCGGATGCCGTAATAGGCGCGGTTGACGATGCTGTTGCCGTCAAGGACCATCAATTTCATAGGGAGCCTCCCACATTTCCATAAGTAATGGTATTATACGCCGATTTCCTCCACAAAACAACCGTTTCTCTTGACAGGTTTTTGATTTGTGATAGACTTGTCTGGTACTTTCCGGCTGAGAGGAGCGTGACGGCGTGGAACAGCTGGCCCGCAAAGTGAATATCCACCATGCCGCCATGCAGGGTGCCTTCTTCACCGGCTTTTCCGCCATGGTGGGCTTCGGCCCGGTGCTGCTTCTGAGCCGCGGACTGAGCAATAGTGCCCTGGGCGCCGTTACATCGGTGTCGCTGCTGATCCCCTGCTTTCTGCAGCTGATGCTGGCCTCCCTGTCCGACGCGGACAGCCGCTTCACGCCCCGCCGTCTGGTGCTGGGCCTGTCGCTGCTGACGCTGCTGGCCGGTATCGCCATGTGGCTGGGCATCGGCAGCGGGGGCGCGCTGCTGATCTGCTATGCTGTGATCTGCGTGTGCCTCATCACCACGTCGCCGTTTTTCAACAGCATGGTCATGGCGTTCCACATCCGGGGTGTGCCGGTGAACTACGGCCTGGGCCGGGGCACCGGTTCCGTGGCCTACGCCGTGGTGGCGCTGGTCCTGGGCTTTGTGGTGGAGCGCTGCCCGCCTACGGTGATCGTGCCGGTGCTGCTGGCAGCGCTGGTGCTGCAGATCGCCGCCGTATGGACGTTCCGCTATCCCCTGCCGCCGGTGCCCGCTGGTAACGGTCCGCGCCCCGCGCCGGTGAGCCTTTTCCGGCTGCTGAAGCGCTATCCCTCGTTTTTGCTGCTGGCGCTGGGCTGTGCGCTGCTGCAGGGCGGGCACAACGTGTCCAACACCTATATGGTGCATATCGCCGCCAAGGCCGGTGCCGGCGAGAGTCTGATGGGCATTATTCTGGCGCTGTCCGCCGCCATGGAGCTGCCGGCCATGTCGCTGTTCCCCCGTATGCGGCGGCGGTTCTCCCTGCGGGCGCTGTTCTGCCTGTCGGCGGTCATGTTCACCTTGCGGCAGATACTGTTCCTGTTAGCCGCGTCGCCGGTGCTGCTGTACACCGCGGCCATCCTGCAATTCTTCGAGTTCGGCCTGTTCCTGCCCTGCACCGTGTACTACGCGGCGGAAAAGCTGGACGCCGCCAATCAGGTCAAGGGCCAGGGGCTGATCCACATCTGTGCCAATGGCCTTGGCCCCGCCGTCATGACCGCTGTGGGCGGGCGGCTGGTGGACAGTGCCGGCATCAACGCGCTGCTGATCTTTACCGCCGCAGGCGCCGCGGCGGGTACGCTGCTGGTGGCGCTGGCCACCTCAAAACGTCTGGAAAAAGAAGGTGCTCCCACATGATCGGATCCTTTCTGACGGCAGGCCGTCAGATCATCACCCTGTATCTGCTGATGGCTGCGGGCTACGCGCTGGGAAAGGCCAAACTCATCGACGACCGCGGCTCCCTGTGCATGAGCAATCTGGTAATGTATGCGGTGTCGCCCTGCATGATGCTGGTGGCGTTCCAGCGCCCGCTGGAGCGTGAGCTGCTCCATGAATTTGTCATCATGCTGGGCGTGGCGCTGCTGCTCCACGCCGCGTTCATCGTGCTGTCCCTGCTGCTCATCCGCGACAGGGACGTCCACCGCCGGGGGCTGCTGCTGTTCGGTGCCGTGTTCTCCAACTGCGGCTTTATGGGTTATCCGCTGATGACGGCGCTGTTCGGCACCATCGGCGTGTTCTACGGCTCCGCCTATGTGGTGGTTTTCACGTTCCTTAGCTGGACCTACGGCATTTACGCCATGACCGGCGACCGTTCCCAGCTGAAGCTGCGGCCGCTGCTGCTGAATCCCGGCGTCATCAGCATCGTACTGGCCATGGCCCTGTTCCTGCTACAGGTCACCCTGCCGGAGATCGTGATGGTGCCCATCACCTATCTGTCCGACCTGAATACGCCGCTGCCCATGGTGGTGGTGGGCTACCAGCTGAGCCACGCGGATTTCCGCGCCGCCCTGCGGGGCGTCAGCTCGTGGGCGTCCATGCTGCTGCGTCTGGTGGCGCTGCCGCTGCTGTCGCTGGGCATCTGTCTGGCGCTGGGACTGGACAGCCGTCTGACGGTCATCACTGTCATTGCCGCCAGCGCGCCTCCCGCCGCCCTGATGAGCATGTTCTCCGCCAAGTTCAAGCTGGACACGGCGCTGGCCTCCTCGCTGGTATCGGTACAGACGGCGTTCTCCGCCCTGACCATGCCGCTGATGGTGAGCCTTGCCAACTATCTGGCCTGAAGCACATAAAAGGAAGCCCGGCGGCTGTGCCGCCGGGCTTCCTTTTATGTATGCTTATTTGTTGTTCAGTTTACCCAGATACCGGTAGATGCTGGCCTCGGAGCTGTGGAGCGCCTGCGCCACATGGCTGACGGAACCTTTCAGCAGGAACACGCCCTTGCGGTTCAGGATGTCCATGATCTCCATTTTCTCATCCTGGGTCAGGCGGTCCACCTCCACCGGGTAGTCCGCCACCACCTGCGAGACGATGCTGGCCGTGGCGCCGGCGATGGACGTGGGATAGCCGCTGCGCACCGGCGTCTCCACTGGGTCGTTGCTGTCGGCAATGAGCCGGGTTCCGCTGGGCACACCGCGCTTGGCGCCGCCGCCGCACAGCTCCATGACCCGGCGGGACAGCTCCTCGTACCGGCTGGCATCGAAGTTGATGCACAGCAGGCCCGCCAGCTCGCCGGAGCGGCCCTTGATGAACATGGAGTTGGAGCACATGGTCTTGCCAGTGGCGGACACCGACTCGAAGTTCAGCACGTAGTTCTGCGTCTCATACAGGTTCCCGGCTACATACTCCAGCATCTTATTGCTCAGGGGCGACCCCAGATGGCGGCCGGTCAACTCGCCGTTGGCGATGGCGATGATCTCGTTGGAGTCATCGTTCAGCTCGTGCAGGGCGATCTCGTAATCCGGTCCCAGAATGTGGCCCAGAAAGTCCACGATGAGCATATAGTGCCGCTTCAGTTCCTTTTCCATGGGGTCAGCCTCCTTTTCCCTGATAGTGCGGGGCGTTACGCCTCGGTCTGCTGGGCGGCCAGCTTCGCCTTTTCCTCGTCCTCCAGCACGCGGTAGGCCACCTTGCCCACCAGCGTCTTGGGCAGCTCGTCCCGGAACTCGATGTCGTAGGGCATGGCGTACTTGGCGATGTGCTTGCGGCAGTAGGCCAGCAGCTCCTGCTTGGTGTTGTCGTCGGCGGGGACGCCGGGCTTGAGCATCACGAAGGCCTTGACCTTCTGCATCTTGTAGGCATCGGGCACACCGATGATGCAGCTCATCTGCACCTTCTCGTGGGCGTCCAGAATGTTCTCCAGCTGACCGGGATACACGTTGTAGCCGGAGGAGATGATCATGCGCTTGGCACGGCCCTTGAAATAGATGAAGCCCTGCTCGTCCATGCTGCCCAGATCGCCGGTATAGACCCAGGTCAGGCCGTCGTCGTGCTTACGCAGGGTCTTAGCCGTCTCCTCGGGGTTGTTCATATACTCCTTCATGACGGTGGGACCGGCCAGAAGGATCTCGCCCTCCTCGCCGTAGGGGACCTCCTCAGCCGTGTCGGGCTTGACGATCTTGATGTAGGTGTCGGGGAACGGCAGGCCGATGGAGCCTTCCTTATAAATGTTGGTGGGGGTCAGGCAGCAGGCCGTCACCGTCTCGGTGGTGCCGTAGCCCTCCCGCACCTGAATGACGGCCTTGTGGTCGTACAGGAACTTGTCGAACTTCTTCTTCAGCTCGATGGACAGGCTGTCGCCGCCGGAGAACACGCCCTTCAGGCTGCTGAGGTCGGCCTTGTCCATGCTGGGCAGGCGCAGCAGTGCCTCGTACAGCGTGGGAACGCCGGCGATGAAGTTGCAGCGGTACTTGACGATCTGCTTGGCGTAGCTCTTGGCGGTGAAGCGGGGGATCAGGATGCAGCGTCCGCCCTGAGACAGCATGGAGTGGACGCACACGCCCAGGCCGAAGCCGTGGAACAGGGGCATGGCCGCCAGCATCTTGTCGCCGGGACGGAACATGGGGTTGGTGGCGATGATCTGCTGGCCCAGTGCGTTGAAGTTGCCGTTGGTCAGCACGATGCCCTTGGTGGTGCCGGTGGTGCCGCCGGAATACAGGATGACGGCGGGATCGTCGAAGCCACGCTCCACCCGGTAGTTCTTGTAGAAGCAGTACCGGGACATGTCCATGAACTCCTTCCAGCGGATGACAGGGGCATCCTCGGGGATCTTCTGGATCTTGCGGCCCTCGGTGAGCATGTAGCCTGCGCGGATGGTGCGGCTTAGCTCGTCCTTCACGGAGGCGATGATGATGTTGATGATGCCGGTGTTCTGACGGATATGCTCAAACTTGTTGTAGAACTGATCCAGCGTGATGGCCGTGGTGGACTCGGAAGCGTTGAGATAGAACTCGATCTCCTTTTCCGCCGACAGGGGGTGGATCATGTTGGCGATGCCGCCCACCAGGTTGACGGCGTAGAACATATAGATGGCCTGAGGGCAGTTGGGCATGGCGATGGTCACCTTGTCGCCCACCCGGACGCCCAGCGTCTTCAGGCTCTTGGCGCACTTCTCGATCTCCTGCACCATTTTGTGGTAAGTGACGGAGCGGCCCATGAAATCAAAGGCGATGCTGTTGGGGTACATGTCCGCCATGCGCTCCACGGCGTCGAACATGCTGCCCTGAAAATAGTCCAGATGCATGGGCACATCGCCCATATAGTCCTTCCAAGGGGTCTTTACCTCACTCATAATGAACCTCCTCACTCAGTGGTTTTTCCAGTTCTTCGGGGTGTTCCAGCAAATATTTCAGCATCCGCACGGATTTAGAGTAGTAGTATCCGTCCGCCAGACGCTCGTCAATGGTCAGGCCCAGGTCCAGCGTCTCCCGCATGTCCACGCTGCCGTCCTCATTAAAAAACGGGGATTTCTTCTTCTCGCCGATGATGCAGAACAGCGAGCAGGTGCCCCAGTTGGTCAGGTGGTGATAACCGCACTTGAGCTTGATGGAGCCCAGATTGGAGATGACCACGGAGCTGTAATACGGGTCGGTGGCTACCATGTCTTTGGGCACCCAGCCGTGCTTATCCAGCCACATGATGAACTTCACCGCGGTCTTACCCAGCCAGCGGGGCAGCTTGTTGAGGATGTCCATGTTCTCCGTGGAGGAGTCCACCTTCTCGGAGCGGCAATCCTGTACCTGCTTTCGGATGTACTCGTGAACGTCGGCCAGGGTGTTGTCCTCCCGGCTGTGCAGGAAAGCCAGCGCCTCGGCGCCCTTGTCGGAAAACTGCTTTTTCACCACGAACGCGGCGGACACCTCGTTGCGCTGGTAGAAATTGCTGTTGACGATGAAGCGGTTCAGCTTGGGACGCTGGGTGATGGTGCGCAGCAGCGCCGCCACCACTAGGTGGAACATGGTGTAGGGGAAATCCGTTTCCGTTTTGTTCTTTTCCGCCAGATAGGCGTTGATGGCCGTCAGGTCGATGCGCTCGGAGATGTAGGCCTCGTTGTCGCAGCGGTTGGGATAGATGATGCCGGTAATGAAGTGCAGGGAATCCAGCTCCCGCAGCAGCCGGCCGTCCCGCCGGTCACCGCGGCGTCTTTTCTGTGTTTCCATTTCTTTCTCCTATTAGATGTACCTAATATATTTTTTATCTTTTTACAAGCATATCTAATATTTCATATCAGATAGCAACAATAGTCCGCCGAACTTGCAGTTTTACATTATAGCAGGGTCATTCGTAAATTACTACCCTTTTTTTGTATTTTCTGTGCTGCATCATGAATTCGTTGTAGAACAAAAATAAGCTTCATATAGAATTCATGTGGAAGTCATGCAGAAAAAAGTGCCGGAGCCAACGGCTCCGGCACTTTTGAAAATATTTTTTAGAACTCGGCACTGCCCACGGTGCGGGGATGCAGCTCCACGTCGCGAATGTTGCTGACGCCGGTGAGGTACATGACCATGCGCTCGAAGCCCAGACCGAAGCCGGCGTGGCGGCAGGAACCGTAGCGCCGCAGGTCGCAGTACCACCAGTAGTCCTCGGGCTTCATGCCCAGCTCGCGGATGCGGCTCTCCAGCAGCTCCAGACGTTCCTCGCGCTGGCTGCCGCCGATGATCTCTCCGATGCCGGGCACCAGGCAGTCGGCGGCGGCCACGGTTTTGCCGTCGTCATTCAGGCGCATATAGAACGCCTTAATCTCCTTGGGATAATCGGTGACGAACACCGGCTTTTTGTAGACCTGCTCCGTCAGATACCGCTCGTGCTCGGTCTGGAGGTCGGTGCCCCACTCCACCTTATAATCAAATTTGTCGTTGTTCTTCTTCAGGATCTCCACGGCCTCGGTGTAGCTGACGCGGCCGAAATCGGAGGCGGCCACATGCTCCAGACGCTCCCGCAGGCCCTTGTCCACGAAACTGTTGAAGAAGTCGATCTCATCGGGGCAGCGCTCCAGCACCCGGCGGATGATATGCTTGATCATGGCCTCGGCCACGTCCATGTCGCCGGCCAGATCGCAGAAGGCCATCTCCGGCTCGATCATCCAGAACTCAGCGGCGTGGCGCTGGGTGTTGGAGTTCTCGGCGCGGAAGGTGGGGCCGAAGGTGTACACATCGCCGAAGGCCATGGCGAAGTTCTCGGCATTCAGCTGGCCGGACACGGTGAGACTGGTCTTTTTGCCGAAGAAGTCCTTGGTGTAGTCCACCTGCCCGTCCTCGGTCTTGGGGACATTGTTGAGGTCGAGGGTGGTCACCTGGAACATCTCGCCGGCGCCCTCACAGTCGGAGCCGGTGATGATGGGGGTCTGGACATAGACAAAACCCCGGCTCTGGAAGAACTCGTGAACGGCGTAGGCCGCCGCGGAGCGGACGCGGAACGTGGCGGAAAACAGATTGGTGCGGGGCCGCAGGTGCTGGATGGTGCGCAGGAACTCCACGCTGTGGCGCTTCTTCTGCAGGGGATAGTCGGGGGTGGACTTGCCCTCCACCTCGATGGTGTGGGCCTTCACCTCCAGCGGCTGCTTGGCGTCAGGTGTCAGCACCACGGTACCGCGGACGATCAGGGACGCGCCCACGTTCTGCGCGGCGATCTCCTTATAATTATGCAGCTCCTCGGCGGACATGACCACCTGCAAATTCTTAAAGCAGGAGCCGTCGTTCAGCTCAATGAAGCCAAAGGTCTTCATGTCGCGGATGGTACGCGCCCAGCCGCAGACGGTGACCTCTTTGCCGCCCAGAGATTCCCGGTCGGCGAAGATCGCTGCGATTCTCATTCGTTCCATAGTCTTTCACCTTTTCTGTTGATATTTCGGGTCATATGCTGTGACATGATATTATACACTACCCTGCTGAATTTTACAAGGAGGAGTTTTCCCTCTTGACAAGTGGCTGCCGCCGCGCTATGATAAGCATGTGATTAGAAAATTAAGTTTCGTTTAGGAGGCGATACCATGACCCAGCGGGAACGCCAGCTGTTGGATTGGATCCGGGAAAACCCCATGATCTCCCAGCAGGAGCTGGCTGAAAAGGCCGGTATCACCCGCTCCAGCGCGGCGGTACACATCTCCAGCCTGATGAAAAAGGGCTACATCGCCGGGCGCGGCTATCTGCTGCGCACCGACCCGTATATCGTGGTGGTGGGCGGTGTGAATATGGACATCGGCGCGGTGTCCCATGCGCCGCTGGTGGCGCGGGACTCCAACCCCGGCCGGGTCACCACGTCGCTGGGCGGCGTGGGGCGCAACATCGCCCACAACCTGTGCCTGCTGGGTGAGCAGGTGTCCATGGTCACGGTGCTGGGGCAGGACAGCTTTGCCCAGAGCGTACGGGAGAACGCCGCCGCCATCGGCCTTGACCTGACACACAGCGCCGTCATCCCCGACGGGCGCACCGGCACCTATCTGTTCATCGACGACAGCGACGGCGACATGGCGCTGGCCGTCAACGACATGGCCATCTACGACCACATGACGCCGGACTTCCTGCGGCAGCGGCTGGATTTCATCAACCACGCCGATCTGGTGGTGGTGGAGACGAACCTGCCGGAATCGTCGCTGCACTGGCTGTGCGAGCACTGCACCGCCCCCCTGCTGGCCGACCCGGTATCCACCATCAAGGCCCCCAAGCTCAAGCCGGTGCTGGGCCGTCTGACGGCGCTGAAGCCCAATCGCATGGAGGCGGAGCTGCTCAGCGGCGTGGCCATCGAAACGGACGCCGACGCAGCCCGGGCGGCGGAGAAGCTGCTGGAGACCGGTCTGCGGCAGGTGTACATCTCGCTGGGCAGCGACGGTCTGTACGCCGCCGACCGGGAGGGACATACCGCCCGCGTAGCCTGCCCCAAGGTGCAGGTCGCCAACGCCACCGGCGGCGGCGACGCGGCAGCGGCGGCGCTGGCCGCCTGCATCGCCCACGGCAAGCCGCTGACCGAGGCGGCACGTCTGGCCATAGGTGCCGGCGCACTGGCCTGCACTGCTTCCGAGACTATCCACCCCGGCATGAGCTGGGAAAACATACGCTATATTCTTGACAAGGAGGAACTTTGATATGAATCGTTATCTGGACGTTGCACCCGAGGTGCAGGAGGCCATCCGCGCCGGAAAGCCCGTGGTGGCGCTGGAGAGCACCATCATCAGCCACGGTATGCCCTATCCCCAGAACGTGGAGACGGCGCTGAACGTGGAGAAGCTCATCCGGGAGGGCGGCGCCGTACCCGCCACCATCGCCATCATCGGTGGGCGGCTGAAGGCCGGCCTGACGCCGGAGGAGATCGACTATCTGGGCAAGACCGGTGCAGGCGTCACCAAGGCCAGCCGCCGCGACCTGCCCATTCTGGTGGCGGAGAAGCGGGACGGCGCCACCACCGTGACCACCACCATGATGATCGCCGCCATGGCGGGCATCGAGGTGTTCGCCACCGGCGGCATCGGCGGCGTACACCGCGGCGCGGAGACCACCATGGACATCTCCGCCGATCTGGAGGAGCTGGCCCAGACCCCCGTGATGGTGGTGTGCGCCGGCGCCAAGTCCATTCTGGATCTGGGCCTGACGCTGGAGTATCTGGAGACCCACGGCGTGCCGGTCATCGGCTACCAGACCGAGGAGCTGCCCGCGTTCTACACCCGGAAGTCCGGCTTCGCCGTGGATTACCGGCTGGACACCCCTGCCCAGCTGGCGGAGGCGTTCCACGTCAAGCGGGAGCTGGGTCTGCGGGGCGGTATGCTGGTGACGAACCCCATCCCCGAGGCGTACTCCATGGACGCGGACGTTATCAACAAGGCCATTGACGAGGCGGTGGAGGAGGCCAAGGAGCAGGGCATCCACGGCAAGGCCACCACGCCCTTCCTGCTGGCCAAGATCAAGGACATCACCGGCGGCGACAGTCTGGCCGCCAACATCCAGCTGGTCTACAACAACGCACGGCTGGCCGCCGCCACCGCAGTGGAGCTGAGCAAGCTGCGGAAGGCGGACTGACGGTGCGTGAGCTGTTGACCACCCCTACCGGGGCGCTGGCGCTGTGGCTGGTATGCATCAACGCAGCCACCTTCGCGGTGTACGGCGTCGATAAGCGCCGTGCCAGACAGGGCGCATGGCGCGTGCCGGAGAAAACACTGTTCCTGCTGCCCCTGCTGGGCGGCAGCGTCGGTGCGCTGCTGGGGATGCGGGTGTTCCGCCACAAGACGAAGCACTGGTACTTCGTGTGGGGCGTGCCCGCCATCCTGCTGGCGCAGGCCGCGCTGGCGGTTTGGCTGCTGTACAGGTGAAAAAGACCGGCCTTCCGTGGAGCGGAGGGCCGGTTTTCCGCGAAAAAGCAGGTGACAACGCCGCAGACGGGTGTTATAATGCCGGAGAGGTGAGCATCATGATACGAAAAGCGACTGCGGCGGACATCCCCGCCGTGACGGCCATCTATGACGCGCTGCTGGACCGGGAGGAGCAGGGACTGCTGGCCACCGGCTGGACGCGGGGCGTGTACCCCACGGAGCAGACGGCCCGGGACGCGCTGGACGCCGGGACGCTGTATGTGCTGGAGGACGAGGGCCGCGTCACCGCCGCCGCTAAGATCGACCAGCACCAGATGGAGCAGTACGCCCAGTGCGCGTGGCGGAACGACGCGCCGCCGGAGCAGGTGCTGGTGCTGCACACGCTGGTGGTGGACCCCGCCGTTAAGGGCAGGGGCTACGGCACCGCTTTCGTCCGTTTCTACGAGGCGCTGGGACGGGAGACGGGACGAAACTGCCTGCGCATCGACACCAATGCCCGCAATACCCCGGCCCGTGTGCTGTACGCAAGGCTGGGCTACACCGAGGCGGGCATCGTGGCCGGTACGTTCAACGGCATCCCCGGCGTGCAGCTGGTTTGTCTGGAGAAAACCGTGTAACTGTTGCAAATACCACTGATAAATGGCAGAATTCTCCATATACTAAAAAATATCCCATACAAAGGAGGGCGCGTGATGGCTATCGTACACGCAACGGCGCAGAGCTTCGGACAGGAGGTGCTTCAGGCGGACAAGCCGGTACTAGTGGATTTCTGGGCGGCATGGTGCGGTCCCTGCCGGATGCTGGCCCCGGTACTGGAGGAGCTGTCCGGCGAGGCGGACTTCAAAATCGTCAAGGTGGATGTAGACGCGGAGCCGGCGCTGGCCATGCAGTTCGGCATCGAGAGCATCCCCACGCTGCTGGTGTTCCGGAACGGACAGCCGGTGAACAAATCCGTGGGGCTGGTGTCCAAGGCGGACATTCTGCGGCTGATGCAATAAGGTGAAATACCTGCGTTCCCCGGAGCGCAGGTATTTTTTTGGTTGACAGCGGCGGCGATGCTGGGTACAATGGGGCAAAATCAAAGGACAGGGGGTATTTCCATGAACATCGGTCTGCTGGGCTTCGGTGTGGTGGGCGGCGGCGTGCTGGAGCTGACACATGGCCGCGGGGACATCACCGTCTCCCGGGTGCTGCTGCGCAGTCCCAAGGCGGGGCTGCCGGAGGGCATGGCCACCTATGACTTCAGCGACATCCTTCAGGACGACGCCATCGACACGGTGGTGGAGGTCATGGGCGGGCTGCACCCGGCCTATGAGTACGTCACCGCCGCCATGGAACGGGGCAAGAATGTGGTCACGGCCAACAAGGCGCTGATCGCCGCCTACTATCAGGAGCTGACGGCGCTGGCGAAGAAGAAGGGCGTGTCCCTGCGGTGCACCGCCGCCGTGGGCGGCGGTATCCCGTGGCTGGTGAATCTGGCCAGGGTCAAGCGGCTGGACGCCGTGTGCGCCGTGGGCGGCATCATGAACGGCACTACCAACTTCATTATGGACGCCATGCACAAAGCCCCCGTGGACTTCCCCGCCATTCTCAAGGAGGCACAGGAGCTGGGCTACGCCGAGGCGGACCCCTCCGCCGACATCGACGGCGACGACATCCGCCGGAAGCTGTGCATCTCCGCCAACATCGCCTTTGACGCAGTGCTGGACGAGACGGCCATCCCCACCTTCGGCATCCGTACCGTCACGGCGGCGGATATTGCCGCCTTCAAGGCCCACGGCTTTGTGTGCAGGCTGCTGGCCGCGGCAGAGGCTGCGGAGAACGGCGTATGCGCCTATGTGGAGCCGACGCTGGTGGACGCCGGTGAGCCGGAGGCCGCCGTGCCCGCCAACTACAACCTCATCACCTATACCGCTGAGCGCATCGGCCGCCAGAGCTTCTTCGGGCAGGGCGCGGGGCGCTTCCCCACCGCCGCCAACGTGGTGCAGGACTGCCTGACCATCCTGGCCGGGGACAGGTCCTTCTACACGGACAAGGCTGGGGCGGCGGTCCTGGACGGCTCTGCCGAGGCGCACCCCTACTATGTGCGCACCGCCGCGCCCGACGACTTCCTGCGCGGCGTCACCGCCGATGATTGGGGCGGCGGCGTCATCACCGGGGCCGTCAATACCTATGACATGCTGGCGTGGGCCAAACGGCAGCTGGCCGTGGACCCAGCCTGTTTTATCGCCGGTATCCGATAAGACACACAGAGAGCCGCAGGGAGCGGCTCTCTGTCTCCTTTTAAGCAAATCTTCATTTCCTGTTCAAATATTTCCGCGCATTTTGTGGTAGGATGATGATACATACAAAAGGAAGAGGCATTTGTTCCATGAAACAGCACCGCACGTTCACCGAAAAACAGAAAAAACTGCTGTCCGGCGGCGCTATCGCCATCTTTATCCTGCTGGGTGCGGCGCTGGCGTGGTTCGCGGGGCGGCCCATGGTACGCTTCGCCAGGGAGCCGGAGGTGTTCCGGCAATGGGTGGCGGGGCACGGCTTCTGGGGCATGGCCGCCTACACGGGCATGATTTTTTTGCAGGTGCTGGTGGCCATCATCCCCGGCGAGCCGCTGGAGATCGCGGGAGGCTACGCCTTCGGCGCGGTGTGGGGCACGGTGCTGTGCCTGCTGGGCGCGTTTCTGGGCAGCGCGGCGGTGTTCGCCGTGGTGCGGAAATGGGGCGTGCCGCTGGTGGAGGTCTTTTTCCCGCAGGATAAGCTGGACAAGCTGACCTTCCTCAAGACCTCCCCCAAGCGGACGGCGCTGCTGTGGCTGGTGTTCACCGTCCCCGGCACGCCCAAGGATCTGCTGTGCTACTTCGCGGGTCTGACGGATCTGCGCTGGTCGTCATGGCTGCTGATCGCCTCCGTGGGCCGTCTGCCCTCCATCATCACCTCCACCGTGGGCGGCAACGCGCTGGGCCTGCAAAACTACCAGTTCGCCGCTATCACCTTCGCCGCCACCACGGTCATCGCCGGCATCGGTCTGGTCATCTATCGACAGGTCTGCCGCCGCCACAAACGTTCAGCGGAGGATGACCGGCCGGAGAAAAATACCTGAAAAAGTCAACGCCCGTATTCCTGCGGGCGTTGGCTTTTCTTCCCTTGACCTTTTCTTCGACAACAGGTATAGTGTAGTGGTATATGATCGTGTTATCCGGAGGTGCGCTATGAAAAAAGATCTGCTGCTGGCCCTGCGCAGCGGCGAGGAGCTGACGCTGCGGCAGCAGACGCTGCTGGCTTTGCAGCTGAGCATCCCGGCCATTCTGGCGCAGGTGTCCTCCATCGCCATGCAGTATATCGACTCGTCCATGGTGGGCCATCTGGGCCGGGACGCCAGTGCCGCCATCGGGCTGGTGGCCTCCAGCACATGGCTGCTGGGTGGGCTGTGCCGCGCCCTGACCGTGGGCTTCTGCGTCCAGACAGCCCAGCGCATCGGGGCGGGCGAAGAAAAGGATGCCCGGAATCTGGTACGGCAAAGTCTGGTGCTGGGCATCGCCTTCGGACTGATACTGGCGCTGGTGGGCAGCGCCGTGTCCGGCAGTCTCCCCCGCTGGCTGGGTGCGGAGGAGAGCATCTGGCAAGGTGCGTCCGTGTATTTCCTGATCTTCGCTCTGTCCCTCCCCGCCCTGCAAATGAACAGTCTGGTGGCCGCGCTGCTGCAGGCCAGCGGTAATATGCGGACGCCCAGCGCCCTGCTGGTGCTGATGTGCGGGCTGGATGTGGTGTTCAACCTGCTGCTCATCTTCCCCTCCCGGCAGATCGGCAGCTTTACCATACCCGGTGCGGATCTGGGCGTGGCCGGCGCGGCGCTGGGCACGGCGCTGGCGGAGGTGGTGGTGGCGGTCATCATGTGCGTGTGCTTGCTGCGCTCCCCCATGCTGGGGCTGCGGAAGGGCGAAAAGCTGCGGTTCGTGCCGGAGCAGCTGAAACGGGCGTTCCGGCTGGGCGTGCCGGTGGCGGTGGAGCAGCTGGTCATGTCCGGCGGACAGGTCGTTTCCACCCGCATCATCGCGCCGCTGGGCACAGTGTCCATTGCCGCCAACTCCTTTGCTGTCACGGCGGAGGCGCTGTGCTACATGCCGGGCTGCGGCGTAGAAACCGCAGCGGTGACGCTGATCGGGCAAAGTGTGGGCGCCAAGCGGCGGGATCTGGTGACGCGGCTGGGCTGGGTGACGGTGCTGCTGGGTGTGTCCATTATGGCGGTGATGTCGGCAGCCATGTACTTTCTGGCGCCGTGGATCATCGGCATCCTCAGCCCCGACACGGAGGTGGTGGCACTGGGTACGGAGGTGCTGCGGATCGTGGTGTTTGCCGAGCCGCTGTTCGGTGCGGCCATTGTGTGCGCCGGTGTGTTTCAGGGGGCAGGCAGCTCCCTGCTCAGCTCCGTGCTGAACTTCGCCAGTATGTGGGGCGTGCGGATCACGCTGACGCTGCTGCTCACTTCCCGGCTGGGTCTGCACGGCGCGTGGGTCGCCATGTGCATTGAGCTGTGTTTCCGGGGGTTGCTTTTCCTGTTCTGCCTGTGGCGGAGGGTGTGGCTGCCCAAGGAGCTGCGGGAGCCGGCAGGCGCGGAAAAGTGAACGATACATGACACGGATATGCGAACAGGGCGGCGGGTGTGACCCGCCGCCCTGTTCGCCGCATTATCCCGTAACACATTGCTTTCTTTGTATTTACTTGACGCCGAACAGCAGATCGCCGTAGGTGGGGAACGGCCAGCAGCTGGCGGCGGTCTGGGTCTCGGCCTCGTCGGCGGCGGCGCGCAGCTGGCCCATGCCGGGGATCAGCTCATCGCGGATGAAGGCCGCCTCCTCCGTCAGGTCACGGAAGGTGTCCAGCCTGACCAGCTTCTCCGCCAGCGTGTCCACGCGGCTGTCGATGGTATCCACCAGCGAGGACAGGCGGCGCAGCTTCTTCGTCTCATAGCCGCAGGGCAGCTCCGCGTCCACTGTCTTCTTCGCGGCGGCAGCAGCGGCAATACTGGAAACGTAGGCCTCCACCGCCGGCAGGATCTCCTTTCTGGCCATGTCCACCATGGTCAGCGCCTCGATGCGGACGGTCTTGCAGTAGTTCTCCAGCTGGATCTCGCAGCGGGAACGCAGCTCGGACTCCGTGTAGACCCCGTGGGCCACCAGCATGTCCATGTTCTGCTTCTGCAGCAGCATGGGGATGGCGTCCGGCGTCGTCCGCAGGTTCAGCAGGCCCCGCTTTTCGGTGGCCTCCTTGATCCACGCATCGTCGTAGCCGTTGCCGTTGAAAATAATGCGTTTGTGGGCCTTGATAGTGCGCTGGATCAGGTCGTGCAGGGCGGCGGGCAGGTCGGACACGCCCTCCAGCTCGTCCGCGAACAGGCGCAAGGACTCGGCCACCGCAGTATTCAGCATGATATTGGCGCAGGCGATGGAGTTGCTGGAGCCAAGCATGCGGAACTCAAATTTGTTGCCGGTGAAAGCGAAAGGCGAGGTGCGGTTGCGGTCGGTGGTGTCGCGGACAAAGCGCGGCAGCACGTCAACGCCCAGCTTCATCCGTTTCTTCTCTACGCCGCAGTAGGCCGTGTCCGTCTCGATGGCCTCCAGAATGCCGGTCAGCTCGTCGCCCAGAAAGACGGAGATCACGGCGGGAGGCGCCTCGTTGGCGCCCAGCCGGTGGTCGTTGCCGGCCGTGGCCACGGCGGCACGCAGCAGTCCCTGATAATCGTCCACGGCCTGAATGACCGCCACCAGGAACAGCAGGAACTGCGCGTTCTCATAGGGCGTCTCGCCGGGGGACAGCAGGTTGATGCCGGTGTCGGTGGAGATGGACCAGTTGTTATGCTTGCCGCTGCCGTTGACGCCGGCAAAGGGCTTCTCGTGGAGCAGGCACACCAGATCGTGCTTTGCAGCCACCCGCTGCATGATCTCCATGGTCAGCTGGTTGTGGTCGGTGGCGATATTGGTGGTGGTGTAGATGGGTGCCAGCTCATGCTGGGCGGGGGCTACCTCGTTGTGCTCCGTCTTGGCCAGGATACCCAGCTTCCACAGCTCCTGGTTCAGCTCCTCCATATAGGCCGCCACGCGGGGCTTGATGGAGCCGAAGTAGTGGTCGTCCAGCTCCTGTCCCTTGGGGGGCTTGGCACCGAACAGCGTGCGGCCGGTGTAGATCAGGTCGTGCCGCTTATCGTACATGGCCTTGTCGATAAGGAAATACTCCTGTTCCGGTCCCACGGAGGAGGTCACGCGCTTGACATCCTTGTGACCAAACAGCTTCAGGATGCGCAGGGCCTGCCTGTTCAGCGCCTCCATGCTCCGCAGCAGCGGTGTCTTCTTGTCCAGCGCCTCGCCGCCGTAGGAGCAGAAGGCCGTGGGGATACAGAGTGTCTTGCCCTTGATAAAGGCGTAGCTGGTGGGATCCCATGCCGTGTAGCCCCGTGCCTCGAAGGTGGCGCGCAGGCCGCCGGAGGGGAACGAGGATGCGTCCGGCTCGCCCTTGATCAGTTCCTTGCCGGAGAACTCCATCAGCACCCGTCCGTCAGGGGCGGGGGTGATGAAGCTGTCGTGCTTTTCCGCGGTGATGCCGGTCATCGGCTGGAACCAGTGGGTGAAGTGGGTAGCACCGTTTTCAACTGCCCAGTCCTTCATGGCCGCGGCGACAGCATTGGCTACGGAGAGGTCGAGCTTTGCTCCTTTCTGGATGGTTTGCTTCAGGGAACGATATACATCTGCGGGCAGACGGGCCTTCATGACGCGGCTGTCAAAAACCAGGCTTCCGAAGTATTCCGGTACAGTCAACATGGTCGTACTTCCTTTCAGAAAAAGTAAAAAAGAGACACCTGCGCCGCAGAGGGCTTACCCTCCGAGACGCCGGTGTCTCTCAATGTCGCCGACTATACACCCAAAGCCGGCAAATGTCAACCACGAAAGCACAAAAGTCCGGCTTTTTTGCACAATGTGCCAGAATGCTGCAAGTCATGAAAGCATAATTTTTGCAATCTGCCGCATTGAAAGCGTCAGAATCGCGGTGTATACTGGAGCGGAACAACGGTGTTCTGCAAGCACAGCGGTACTGTGCCTGCACGACGCCGTTGTTTTGTTTTATTTTACAGGGAGTTGATGATATGGACAAACTGGAGGGCCAGATCCGCATCCCGTCGGGCTGCGCGATCTCCGCCGTTATTTCAAGGGATGGGCAGCGGATGACCGGCGAAAAGATCATCGAGAGCATGCGCCCCATGCACGACCGCTCCAACGGTCTGGGCGGCGGCTTCGCGGCCTACGGCATTTACCCCGAATACAAGGACTTCTTCGCCCTGCATATGTTCCTGGAGGACCGCACCGCCCGGAAGAACTGCGAGGCCCTTTTGCGGGAGACCATGGAGATCGTCCATCTGGAACGCATCCCCATCCGGACGACCCCCGCCATCACCGACGAGCCGCTGATCTGGCGCTTTTTCGTGACGCCGCTTCGCAGTGTGCTGGCCTCCATGCAGATCGACGAGGAGGAGTGCGTGACCCGCACGGTCATGGCCATCAACACCCGGATGAAGGGCGCGTATGTGTTTTCCAGCGGCAAGAACATGGGGGTTTTCAAGGCCGTCGGCTACCCGGAGGACGTGGGGTACTTCTACCGGCTGGATGAGTACGAGGCGTACAGCTGGACGGCCCACGGGCGCTACCCCACCAATACCCCCGGCTGGTGGGGCGGCGCGCATCCCTTCGCCCTGCTGAACTACTCCGTCGTCCACAACGGTGAGATCTCCTCCTACGACGCCAACCGGCGCTTCATGGAGATGTTCGGATATAAGTGTACCCTCCAGACGGACACGGAGGTCATCACCTACATCGCCGACTACCTGCTGCGGCGGCAGAAGCTCTCGCTGGAGGAGATGGCCGCCGTCATCGCGGCACCGTTCTGGTCCACCATCGACCGGAAGCCGCCCCAGGTGCAGAAGAAGCTGCTGTATCTGCGCAAGGTCTTCTCCAGCCTGCTGATCACAGGCCCGTTCTCCATCGTGCTGGGCTTCGAGGGCGGGCTTATGGCGCTGAACGACCGGCTGAAGCTCCGGAGCATGGTGGTGGGCGAAAAAGACGACCGGGTGTACATCGCCAGCGAGGAGGCGGCCATCCGCGCCATGGAGCCGGACGCGGAGAACATCTACGCGCCGGCTGGCGGTGAGCCGGTGATCGTGCGCGTGAAGGAGGGGAAATTCTGATGGGAGTCGGCTACATTTATCCGCAGTTCGAGGTGGTCCGCGACAGCGGCAGATGCACGAACTGCCGTATCTGCGAAAGCCAGTGCGCCTGCGGTGTGCACGCCTTCGACAGCAGAACGGGCCGCATGACTTGCGACGACAGCAAATGCGTGGACTGCCAGCGCTGCGTGTGCTTCTGTCCCACCCACGCGCTGAAGATCCGGAAAAGCGACTGCGCCTTCCGGGAGAACGCCAACTGGGACGAGGACACCATCAAGGAGATCTATAAGCAGGCGGACAGCGGCGGTGTCCTGCTGTCGTCCATGGGCAATCCCAAGCGCCTTCCTGTGTACTGGGACAGGATCCTGATCAACGCCTCGCAGGTGACGAATCCGCCGGTGGACCCCCTGCGGGAGCCTATGGAGACGCGGGTGTTTCTGGGCGAAAAACCGGACACCATCCGCCGGGATGAAAACGGGCGGCTGGACTGCCGGCTGCCGCCGCAGATCGAGCTGTCCATGCCGGTGATGTTCTCCGCCATGAGCTACGGCTCCATCAGCTACAACGCCCACGTCTGTCTGGCGCGGGCGGCCCGGGAGCTGGGCATCTGCTACAACACCGGCGAGGGCGGGCTGCACGAGGACCTCTACGCCTACGGAGACAATACCATCGTGCAGGTGGCGTCCGGACGGTTCGGCGTACACAAGCAGTATCTGGAGGCCGGCGCCGCCATCGAGATCAAGATGGGACAGGGCGCGAAGCCGGGCATCGGCGGCCATCTGCCCGGCGCCAAGATCGTGGGAGACGTGTCCCGCACCAGAATGGTGCCGGAGGGGGCGGATGCCATCTCCCCCGCCCCGCACCACGACATCTATTCCATCGAGGATCTGCGGCAGCTGGTGTATTCCCTGAAAGAGGCCACGGAATACCGGAAACCCGTGATCGTGAAGGTGGCGGCGGTACACAACATTGCCGCCATTGCCAGCGGCATCGCCCGGAGCGGCGCGGACATCATTGCCATTGACGGTTTCCGCGGCGGGACGGGCGCGGCGCCCACCCGCATCCGCGACGCCGTGGGCATCCCTATTGAGCTGGCGCTGGCCGCGGTGGACCAGCGTCTGCGGGACGAGGGCATCCGGAACCGCGTCTCGCTGGTGGTCAGCGGCAGCATCCGCTCCTCGGCGGATGTGGTCAAGGCGGTTGCGCTGGGGGCGGACGCCTGCTATATCGGTACGGCGGCCCTGCTGGCGCTGGGCTGTCATCTGTGCCGCACCTGTCAGACCGGCCGGTGCAGCTGGGGCATCGCCACGCAGGACCCGGCGCTGGTACGGCGGCTGGACATCGAGAGTGGGAGCCGCCGGCTGGTGAACCTGCTGACGGCGTGGAAGCGCGAGATCAAGGAGATGATGGGCGGCATGGGCATCAACTCTATCGAGGCGCTAAAGGGCAACCGTCTGATGCTCCGGGGCATCGGCATGACCGACCGGGAGCTTGCCATACTGGGAATTTCCCATGCCGGCGAATAATTTCATGTACAGAATATGCGGAGGTGTGCTATAATGACCCATATTGATGCATCGCAAATGGACTACCGGCAGCTGAACGCGGCCATACGGGGCTGCGCCGGGGATATTGCGGTAACGGGCTGCCTTGGACAGCGGTTCATCGGCGCGGGGCTGGGGCACGACCGCCTGACCATCACGGGGACGCCCGGCAATGCGCTGGGCGCCTATCTGGACGGCGCCTGCATCGAGGTGCGCGGCGACGCGCAGGACGCTGTGGGCGATACCATGAACGCAGGGCGCATCATCGTCCACGGCAGCATCGGCGACGCCGCGGGCTATGCCATGCGGGGCGGCGAGCTGTACGTCGCAGGCAATGCCGGCTACCGCGCCGGGATCCACATGAAGGCCTACGGCGACAAGCTGCCCGTTATGGTCATCGGCGGCCGGGCCGGCAGCTTTCTGGGCGAGTACCAGGCCGGCGGCATCATCATCGTGCTGGGGCTGACGGAGAGCAGCCGCCCCATCGTCAGCAACTTCCCCTGCACCGGCATGCACGGTGGGAGGCTGTTCCTCCGTTCCGACTGCCGGGACATCCTGTTCCCCGGTCAGGTGGTGGCCCGCCCTGCGGATGCGGCGGACCTGCGGGAGATCGAGACGTATCTGCATACGTTCTGCCGCCTGTTCGGCGGGCGCTGCCGGGAGCTTCTGCACCATCCGTTTACCGTTGTCACGCCCAACAGCAGTGATCCCTATCGGCAGCTGTATGTCACAAATTGAATGAAAGAGGTGGAACCGTGAAGTATACGCGGGAAGAGGTCATGGAGTTCGTACAGCAGGAGGACGTCAGGTTCATCCGCCTGGCCTTCTGCAACGTCTACGGCAGGCAGCACAACGTGGCCATCATGCCCAGTGAGCTGCGCCGCGCTTTTGAATACGGCATCGCCATCGACGCCTCCGCCATCGAGGGCTTCGGCGGCGAGACACGCTCCGACCTGCTGCTGCGGCCGGACCCGTCCACGCTGGTGCAGCTGCCGTGGCGGCCCGAGCAGGGCAAGGTGGTGCGGATGTTCTGCGATATTTTCTACCCCGACGGCCGCGCCTTCGAGCGGGACACCCGCAGCATCCTGAAGCGGGCGGTGGCCGACGCGGCCGACGCGGGTTACCGCTTTGCCTTCGGCGCGGAGATGGAATTCTATCTGTTTGAGCTGGACGAGCACGGCAGAGACACCACCATCCCCCACGACGAGGCCGGTTACATGGACATCGCCCCCGACGACAAGGGCGAGCATATCCGCCGCGAGATCTGCCTGATGCTGGAGCAGATGGGCATCCAGCCCGAATGCTCCCACCACGAAAGCGGCCCGGGGCAGAATGAGATCGACTTCCGCTACTCTGACCCGCTGACGGCGGCGGACAACGCTGTCACGTTCCGCACCGTGGTCCGCACGGTGGCGGCGCTGAACGGTCTGTGCGCCAGCTTCTCCCCCAAGCCGCTGCCGGACTGGGACGGAAACGGCATGCACATCAACATTTCCGCCAAGAGAAGCGGGCAGGCGGATATGCCCGCCGCCGTCATTGCCGGCATTCTGGACAAGGCCGCGGAGATCACCCTGTTCCTCGACCCCTGCGATGAGTCCTACCGCCGGCTTGGCCACGACAAGGCGCCGCGCTATGTGACCTGGTCGGAGGAGAACCGCTCCCAGCTTATCCGCATCCCCGCCGCCGTCGGCGAAAACCGCCGGGCGGAGCTGCGCTCGGCCGATTCCACCGCCAACCCCTATCTGGCCTACGCACTGCTGATCTACGCCGGGCTGTACGGCATCGAAAACGGTCTGGTGCTGCCGCCCGCGACGGACCTGAATCTCTACACCGCGCCCGCCGAAACGCTGAAGACCCTGCGGACGCTCCCCGGCTCTCTGGCGGAGGCCGTCACGCTGGCCGACACAAGCGCGTTCGTAAAAGCGCACCTCCCTGAGTCGGTGATCCGCGCCTACACGCGGCTGTAAGCCGCCGGACGGCAGCCTTTGTACAGAAAGGAGGGAGCTTGTGGTTTTTCAGGAAAAAACATACAGCGTGCTGATCGTCAGCGCGTCGGACAGCTTTACCAACAGCGTCATGCCACTGCTCCCTATGACGGACTACTGGCCGGTGGCCACGGTGCGCAGCGTGGGCGAGGCCCGCAGGCGGCTGACGGACACGGAGTTCGACATCGTGCTCATCAACACGCCGCTGCCGGATGATTTCGGGATGCGTCTGGCCATCGACATCTGCGGCACCAGCGGCGCCGGTGTGCTGCTGCTGGTAAAAAGCGACCAGTATAACGATGTGTACGCCAAGGTGGTGGGCTATGGCGTCATCACCCTGTCCAAGCCGACGAACCGGCAGATGGTAGCGCAGAACCTGCGCATCCTCTGCGCCACGCGGGAGCGGATGCGGCAGATGCAGGCGCGGCAGGCCACGGTGGAGGAGAAGATCAAGGAGATACGCCTTGTCAACCGCGCAAAGTGGCTGCTGATCGAGTGCCTGAGCATGACGGAGCCGGAGGCGCACCGCTACATCGAAAAGCAGGCCATGGATCTGCGCATCTCCAAGCGGGAGGCGGCGGAGAACATCATCCGGACATATCAGTGATGCTGAAAAAGCAGCAAATGCCAAAAAGAAAACCACCCTGTCGGGTGGTTTTCTTTTTGGCGCGGAAGGAGGGATTTGAAGAAACAAAAGTGCATTTTCAGTCACTTTTTATGTGAAATTATGTGATATTCAGTTCTGAACTTATAAAATTCCGTATCAGTCAGTCCAGTTGTTTTATAAGGGTCAAACCGCTAAAGGGTCAGAATAAGGGTCAAAATAAAGACCGCGAAAGGAGCATCACGCAATGGAAATCACTTACACAAACCACGAGGGATTCTGCCTACCAAATCTTACCTTACCGAGAAAAGAAGATGCGTCCTTCGGACGCTATGGTCGCCTGCGCCTCAAGTACCTCAAGGATCATCGGAGGGTCTTATACATCAATCTGCTGACCGCTGGCGAACTGGCACAGCACCTCAGCGAGGTCGACCAACAGGCGCAGGAGATGCTGGAACTGCTGGTGAGGCAGATGGCGCAGGAGCAGGGCATTACCGAGCAGATGAAGGCCGAGGATCAGATGGCATGGGTCGGTGCGATGAACAACGTTCGCAGCGCCGCAGAGGAAGTGGTAATGCGGGAGGTAGTGTTCGGGTAACAAAAGGAGTGCCGCAGATAAAGCCGCCGCAGGGAGTACCCTGCGACGGCTTTATCTATGCAGGCTGGGAAATAATCCTCATGGAAGTGCGAAATGCTCGTTTCCAAAGCATCGTATTCGTGATATAATACATGACCAGCCTGCGAAATGTCTGTGGTGATAGAGCGTCAGGTGCGGACGAGAATAAAACCTACAGCGGCAGCGCAAGGGGGATATGTTGCCGCTGTGGGTGGAGGTGGCTAACCCATGCAAAGCTTACTTGCGGAGAAAAGCGGCTACCATATCAATGAACTGCGCGTTCGTTGGTGGCTGCGACAACGGGTGGCCTGCAATGCGCTCAAGTAAGCTATGGTCAGGCTGTCTCCAACACGCCTGTATGAGGGTGCGGAGATTCCTTTCCACGCAGTTGGTGTTGGTATGAAAATACTGTGCCGTTTGGTTGTAGAGTCTTTTCGTGATCAGCAGGACACGCTCCGGCTTCTCCTGCACCTGTTCCAACATATACACGGCAAAGTGAAACCCAGACAGCTTTCCGGATACACCCAGAAGACGCAGCAAACGTTCAGCGTCCAAAGACACGTTCTTATCAAGTTCCGAAACGTAACAAACTAAAGGCACTGATGTTCCCTCCTATTCTGTGTATTTTGAAAGCTAACGCTCGATACGTCACGGTGGGCCTCTTGCCGGAGGAGGTACGCTGTGCCGACAGGCATGCAGGCGGCAAGGGCGGAGACGCATTGCGTCTCCGCCCTTGCCATATAGAGAAGATCAGGGATTCGCTTAGTGTTTACGCTTCTTGCCGATGACCCAAGCGCCGCCCGTAACGGACAGCAGGCTCATGGCCGCGTAGATGGCGATACCTGCATCGCCGGTGCGGCTGGACTGTGCAGGCTTTGTGCTGTCCGCCGTATCATCAGAGCTGTGGCGCGGCGGCAGGTTGGAGTAAGCCGTCTCCGCGTCGGTCAGCGTCTTGACCACGCTGGCGGGCACAAGAGCCTTCTGCGCGTCGGTCAGGCCGTCATACGCCTTGCGGGCCGCGTCGATCCTGCTCTTGGCGGCTCTGCTCACAACGCCGATGGCATTGATCTTGGCGATCACAGCGTCTGCCGCATCCTGGTCGGCCTTGTCCTGTACCAGCTTGGCGTAGGTCGTCTCCGCGGCGATCAGGGCCGCATAGTTGCTCACCCGCGCCTGCTGCGCTGCCGTCAGCTTATCGTAAGCCTTACGGGCTGCGTCGATAGCTTTCTTGCTGTCCAGCGTCACGGTGCCGATAGCGTCGATCTTTGCAATAACGGCATCTGCCGCGTCCTGGTCGGCCTTGTCGGCCACCAGCTTGGCATAGGTCGTCTCGGCGGCGGTCAGGGTCGCGTAGTTGCTGACCTTCGCCTGCTGGGCAGCCGTCAGCTTATCGTAAGCCTTACGGGCTGCGTCGATAGCTTTCTTGCTGTCCAGCGTCACGGTGCCGATAGCGTC
>CAKTPQ010000010.1 GCA_934591745.1 uncultured Oscillospiraceae bacterium | reverse complement strand
GCGCGGCGGATCTCGGCGGGGGAGGGCTCGTCGGGCAGGCGGCTCTCCGGCAGCTCCACGATCTCCAGACGGCACAGACGCTGGAGGCGCTTGACATACTCGGCAGCGGCGTCAATATAGAATTTCTCCTTCAGCTTACCGACGCAGAGGATCGTTACCTTCTGCATACCGTCACCTCCGGCGCATAGCAGACGCTCAGTTCACTCCGCGGCGCGACCTCCACGGAGACGTCCAGATCGGACAACGCCGTCTCCATGACGTGCAGGGCGCGGGCGGGGGTGTTGTTCTCCCGGCTCAGGTGGGCCAGTACAAAGCGGCGGGTGCCACTCTCCGCCATGCGGCGGGCAAAGGCGGCGGCGTCCTCGTTGGACAGGTGGCCCTGCTGGCTGAGGATGCGCTGCTTCAGGGAATAGGGGTACGGCCCGGACAGCAGCCACTCCACGTCGTGGTTGCTCTCCAGCACCAGCAGACCCACGCCGGTAAGGGCGGCGGCCGCCGGCTCCGGCACGAAGCCGGTATCGGTAAGGATGCCCACGGCCTCGCCGCCGCAGTCGATGCGGTAGTCCACGCTCTCACCGGCGTCGTGGCTGGTGGCAAACACCGTTACCTGCGCGGGGCCGATGGAAAAGACGCTGCCGGAGGCAACAAGGCGCAGGCAGCTGTCCAGTCCGGGCAGACGGCTGCGGAGATAGAAAGCCGTGCCGCCGCTGGCGTACAGCGGGACGGCATGGTGCTTCAGCAGGGTGGCAAGGCCCGCCGTGTGGTCCGTGTGCTCATGGGTGATGAGAATGGCGGACAGATCATCCGGGGTCAGACCCAGCTGAATCAGGGACTGCTTGATGCGGCGGGCGGAGATGCCGGCATCCACCAGCAGGTGGACGCCGCAGGCGGAGACCAGCAGGCTGTTGCCCTCGGAGCCGCTGGCCAGTGTATGTACAGTGATCAAGGCGGTATGTACCTTTCCGGAAAATGACAGCGTCCGTTGCAGCAAGCCGCAAAGGCTGCGGCCTCTCGCAGCGGACGCTGGAAGGTGTATGTCAGCTGATGTGGGATTCGACTTCGCTCTCGTCGGGTACGTCCACCATGGCGATGTCCGCGCCGACGGCGCGGAGCTTGCCCACCAGATCCTCGTAGCCCCGCTCGATATACTGCACGCAGCTGAGTTCGGTGGTGCCCTTGGCGGCCAGACCGGCGATGACCAGCGCCGCACCGGCTCGCAGGTCGCAGGCCTGGATAGGCGCGCCTACCAGCTGGTCGGTGCCCTCGATGACGGCCACCTTGCCGTCCACCTGGATGCGGGCGCCCAGACGTTTCAGCTCGTCCACGTACTTGAAGCGGTTGGCACCGTAGACACCCTCGGTGACGAGGCTGGTGCCCTGCGCCAGAGACAGCACGGCGGCGATCTGAGGCTGCATATCCGTGGGGAAACCGGGGTAGGGCAGGGTCTTGACGTTGGCCTTCTGCAGCGGCTCGCTGCGGCGCACCAGCAGGGTGTCGTCGTTCTCCTCCACCACCACGCCCATCTCCATGAGCTTGGCGCTAATGCAGTCCATATGCTTGGGGATGATGTTCTTCAGCAGCAGCTGACCGCCGGTGGCGGCCACTGCGGCCATATAGGTGCCGGCCTCGATCTGGTCGGGAATGATGCAGTAGGTGCCGCCGGTGAGACGCTCCACGCCCCGGATCTTGATGGAGTCAGTGCCGGCGCCCTTGATGTCCGCGCCCATGGAGTTCAGGAAGTTGGCCAGATCCACGATGTGGGGCTCCTTGGCGGCGTTTTCAATGGTGGTGACGCCGTCGGCCAGCGCGGCGGCCATCATGATGTTCATGGTAGCGCCCACGGAAACAACGTCCAGATATACCGGGGCGCCGGTGAGCCGGCCATTTTTGGCGGCGGTGTGGATAAAGCCGCCCTCCACGGACACCTCGGCACCCATGGTGGTGAAGCCCTTGATATGCTGGTCGATGGGGCGGACGCCGAAGTTGCAGCCGCCGGGCATGGCCACGGTGGCCTGCCCAAACCGGCCCAGCAGCGCGCCCAGCAGGTAGTAGCTGGCCCGGATGCGGCGGGCCAGATCGTAGGACGGGCGGGTGCTGTGGATGGCATGGCAGTCGATTTCCACCGCGTGACGGTTCAGTACGCGGATGCGGGCGCCCAGCTCCTCCAAAATGGAGAAGAACAGGGTCACATCGCTGATTTGGGGGATGTTCTCGATGCGGCAGACGCCGTCCACCAGCAGAGCGGCGGGGATGATGGCGACGGCGGCGTTTTTCGCACCGCTGATGGTCACTTCGCCAAACAGCGGACGGCCGCCGTGGATAATGTATTTGTTCAAGGCAGTTCCCTCTTTTCAGGTGGTCAATAGGCTCTGGTAACAGTGTGTCCAGAGCATGGAAACTTCATACCGCAAAGCGCGGCGGAAGATGTTGTATATGCAAACAAAGACAGTATACCATATTTTTTGGCAAAAGCAATAAATCCGTGAAAATTTATTGGGAAAGCACAAAAAAAGTCAGGATAGTACAGGATACCACCAGGCGGTTTACATAATGATTTGCAAATAAAGAACAAACAATTTCAGGAACATGCCGGAGGCGATGCAACATGCGGCTCCACTACGGAAAGAGGTGACATTGTTCCAGAAGGGAGAGGGAAATATGATCGAATGGAAGGATTGGCATTTGACGTGGGACGGGGCGCCAGCGGCCATGCAGTTCGACAACGGCAGCGTATGGCTGGACATTGTCGGGGACGTGCCGGACGGCTACGACTGGGAGCTGCTGCTGCAGGAGCCGGATGGCGGACTGGATATCCTGCCGCTGACGGCGCGGCCCGGTGGTGTGGGCGTGCTGCTTAAACGGGAGAACCTGCCCAAGGGCGGTACGTACACCCTGCAGGTGCGGGGGACGCTGCAGGCCGACGGCGTGACCCAGCGGCACAGCACGGTAGCGGAGGTGCTGGTACCGGCAAGCCTGTCGGAGGATGCGGCGTGGCCGGAGATCCCGGCGGCGTTCCGCCGGCTGGAGGCGCGGCTCAAGGAGCTGGCGGCGCACCCGCCGAAGCCGGGGAGCGAGGGGTATTGGCTGCTATGGGACGCAGAGGAGGGTGCGTATCACGACAGCAACCTGCCGGTGGGGACCGGCGGACCGAAGGGAGATAAGGGGGATACCGGCGCAACAGGCCCGCAGGGCAAGCAGGGCATCCAAGGCCCGGAGGGGCCGCAGGGACCGGTGGGGCCCACGGGCCCGCAGGGCGAGCCGGGACCGGTATACACAGCCGGGGAGAATATCTCCATCAGCGGCAGCGTGATCGCTACCAAGGCATTTCCCTGCAACCCCAATCTGCTGGATAACTGGTACTTCGGGAACCCGGTGAATCAGCGTGGACAGACCAGCTATCCCGGCGGCGCGTATGCCGTCGACAGATGGCTTCCCACCGCCGGAAATGAGAGTGTGTCGGTCGGCAATGGATACCTGACGGTAACGTCCCGGTCGTCAGGCGCGGCGGTAGACCAGCCGATGGAGATGGTTTTCCCGGTCGGTACGACGCTTACGCTTTCCGCGCTGATGCGCTGTGCCACGGCGAATGCGGGCGTCCAGTGCGGGTGCGGACAGGATGCGTCCGGGAATAATATTTACAGCGGTACCGGCAAGGTGAAGGGAACCGGGGGATGGGAGCTTGCCGCTGTCACGTTTTCCATCCCGGACAGCGTAAAGACGGTTAAGCTGTCGCCGCGTTTCCGCGCAACAGCGGCGGATACGGTGTATGATATCGAGGCGATCAAGCTGGAGCTCGGCGCCCAGCAGACGCTGGCCCATCAGGAGAACGGCGTGTGGGTACTGAACGAGGTCCCAAGATTTGGAAATCAGCTGCTGGAGTGCCAGCGTTACTATCAGGTCTATACATCGGATGCAGCGCGTCCCGCCAAGGCGCTGGACTGCCGTCCCGTTATGCGGGCAGACCCCGTGCAGAGTACGGTAAGCGTGGGCGGTGCGACGCTGTACGCCAACAGCGCGGAGCTGTAAGGAACGGCGGAATGGAGGCATGGACGAACGTAGGCGTGCCGCTGGTGGTGGCGCTGCTGACCTCCACCGCCCTGTGGGGCGTGGTGAGCAAGGTGATCCTCAAGCGGATGGAGCTGACGGCCAAGCGCAGCAAGGCGGACGAGGCGGAGCGGAAGATGCTGGTGGGACTGGCCCACGACCGCATCATCCACCTCGGCATGGTGTACATTGAGCGGGGCTACGTCACGCAGGACGAGTACGAGAATCTCAACGATTATCTGTACGCGCCCTACGAAAAAATGGGCGGCAACGGCAGCGCCAAGCGGGTCATGGAGGAAGTACGGAAGCTGCCGATGCATAAGATGTAACAGGCCGGAAGGCCGGAAAGGAACACACTATGAAGCTGAATAATAAAGTCTACGATGTGATGAAGTGGATCGTGATGATCGTGCTGCCCGCGCTGAGCGCGTTCTACGTGGCGCTGGCGCCCGTGTGGGGCTGGCCCTATGCGGAACAGGTGGCGATGACTATCTCCGCCGTGACGGCGCTGCTGGGCGCTCTGCTGGGCATTTCCACGGCGCAGTACAAGAAAAGCTGTGGAGCGGGGGTGTGACCATGGCGAAGCGCGTGTATCTGTCTCCCAGCGACCAGCGGCGCAACACCTACGCGGTGGGCAGCACCACGGAGGACGTGCAGTGCGGGCGCATCGCGGCGGCGTGTAAGGCAGCGCTGGAGCGCTCCGGCGTGGAGGTGATGGTGGGCCAGTACGACACCATGGCCAACCGTGTGGCAGCGTCCAACAGGTTCAAGGCTGACCTGCATGTGCCCATCCACACCAACGCCGCCAACGGCAAGGCCACCGGCACGCACATCTTCTGCTATGATGCAGACAAAAACAGCGCCGGGTACAGGGCCTGCAAAGCGGTGCTGGATGTGCTGGGGCCGGTGACGCCGGGCTCGCCGGATGTGGTGCGGGCGTACCCCGCGCTGTATGAGGTGAAGCATCCCGCCGCCACGACGGTGTATATCGAGACGGACTTCCACGACGTCCCCCGCATCGCGCAGTGGATCATCGACAACACGGAGCTGCTGGGAGAGACCATTGCCAAGGGGCTGTGTGCGGCGCTGGGCATACCCTTTGTGGAGAGCGCCAACACGCCGGTGCCGGTGCCTGCGGAGAAGGACACGACGCTGCCCATGCAGGTACGGATGCTCAAGCGCGGCATGAAGGGCGCGGACGTGAAGACCCTGCAAGCGGCGCTGAATGCCAACGGCTTCGACTGCGGCGCGGCGGACGGCGACTTCGGCGCGGGCACGGAGGCGGCGCTGAGGAAGTTCCAGACCAAGTACGGCCTGGGTGCCGACGGTGTTGCCGGGAAGGGCACCTGGGGCAGGCTGCTGGGGGTATAAAGCTGTTGTCATTCCGTTGCCAAAATGCGTCTTTGGGAGTGCCGAAACGGTTCCGGATTGCGGACTGTTTTAGCCGTGCGGCGGACAGGTGGAGAGACTCAAGACTGTTGCAGACACAAGAGAAATCGCGTAGCCGCTGCGGCTACGCGATTTCTCTTTATGGTGGAGCTGAGGGGAGTCGAACCCCTGTCCGAAAGCACTTTGACAGGACTTTCTCCGGGCGCAGTCAGGTTTCAGCATTCCCTCCCCGCAAAGACACCGGACAGACTTTGCGGTTCAGTAGAGTCATGATGCGTGGGCGGGGCAACTCTTACCCGCCTCACGGACGCCACCTAAACGACGCCTTCCCCGGCCGGTGGCCTCTCCGGTTCAGACGGTCACTGCTTAAGCAGCGACGGCAACAGTGTTAGTGTTGTCAGTTAATTTTAAATTGCCCGTTTTATGGCGGTCAGGCGCCGCCGCCCGCTTATCCAGCCTCCACACCCCCGTCGAAACCGGTACAGCCCCGTATGGGACGGCGGGGAGGGGAAACTCCCCGCCGGTGTAAATGCTGTGAAATGTGTTTTATCTCCGGAAGGGGTCGGCCAGCTTTTCCGGCTCCGGATACGTCTTACCGTGGGTGTCCACGGTGACCTTGGCGATGATCTGGTCCTTTTTGGGCTTGTTGGTCATCATGTTCCGGGGCTGGTTGGCGATGCGGTCCACCACATCCATGCCGTCCATCACGCATCCGAAGGCTGCATACTGCCCATCCAGATGGGGCGCGTCCTTGTGCATGATGAAGAACTGGCTGCCGGCGGAGTCCATGGCCTGTGCCCGGGCCATACTGAGCACGCCCCGTGTGTGGCGCAGATCGTTGGCGACGCCGTTGGCGGCGAACTCGCCCTTGATGCAGTAGCCGGGGCCGCCCATGCCATTGCCGTCGGGGCAGCCGCCCTGGATCATGAAGCCGGGGATGACGCGGTGGAAGATCAGCCCGTCATAGAAGCCGGCGTTGGCCAGGGAGATGAAGTTGTACACGCTCTGGGGCGCGATGTCGGGATACAGCTCGCAGGTGATGACGCCGCCGTCCTGCATCTCGATGGTGACGATGGGATTGTTAGCCATAACAGTTGTCCTCTTTTCTGTTGTGATGGTGTGTCAGCCACGGTTTTTCTCCCGCATGGCACGCTCCATCTCCCGCTTGGCGTCCCGCTTGGCCACGGCGTCCCGCTTGTCGTAGGTCTTTTTGCCCTTGCACAGACCCACCTCCACCTTCACGCGGGAGTTCTTGAAGTAGACGGACAGCGGCACCAGCGCGTAGCCGTCCTGCTTCTGCAGGTCGTGGAGCTTCCGGATCTCCCGCTTGTGCATCAGCAGGCGCTTAGGGCGGTCCGGGTCGCGGTTGAAGATGTTCCCCTGCTCGTAGGGGGAGATGTGCAGGCTGTAGGCGAAGATCTCGCCGTCCCGCGCCACGCAGTAGGAGTCCTTCAGGTTCAGGGTGCCGGCGCGGATGGACTTGACCTCCGTGCCGAACAGTTCCACGCCGGCCTCAAAGCGATCCTCCACGAAGTAGTCGTGGTAGGCCTTGCGGTTCTGCGCGGCCATCTTGATACCGGACTTTTCCGTGATGATCCCTCCTCTCCGGTGTGCGTGTCTGGTAGTATAGCACACTTTCCGGCGGGACGCAAGAGGGAGCGGGGGCTGGTATTTTGCCGCCGCCTGTGGTATACTGCGGTAAAATGGTGAAAGGAGCGCACGATATGGATCTGACGGAAAAAACAGTGGACAGCCGGGAGGTGTTCAAGGGCCGCATTATCCGGGTACGGCTGGACACGGTGCGCCTGCCCAACGGAAAGGAGAGCACCCGCGAGGTGGTGGAGCACCCCGGCGGCGTGGGCATCCTGGCCATCGACGGAGAGGGCCGGGTGCTGCTGGTGCGCCAGTACCGCTACGCGCTGGGACAGGTGCTGACGGAGATCCCGGCGGGCAAGCGAGAGCCGGGGGAGCCGCCCTTCGTCACCGCACAGCGGGAGCTGCAGGAGGAGGTAGGCGCCGTTGCCGGGAAGTGGACGGACCTGGGCACGCTGATCGCGTCGCCCGGCTGCTACGGCGAGACGCTGTACCTCTACATGGCGGAGGACCTGCGCTTCGGGGAGACGCACCCGGACGAGGACGAGTTTCTGGAGCCGCTGCGCCTGCCCTTTGATGAGGCGGTGCGCCAGTGCATGGACGGCACGCTGACGGACGCCAAAACGGTGGCCGCCATCCTCAAGGGCAAAATTCTCCGGGCGCGGTAGCGGAAAAGCCTTGTATTTCCGGACGGAATACGGTACACTGTCAGCAGGCGGCCGTGCCGCCGGGGGAGGTAGAGAGATATGTCGATGAGTACGAAGAAGAATATCGCCATCGTGCTGCTGGTGTTGTCCATGCTGCTGTGGGTGCTGCGGAAGATCAACATTCTGTACATACCGGGCCTGAGCATGATCCTGCTGGCGCTGAGCATGGTGCTGGTGGGCGTGATGATGTTCCAGCTCAAGCAGAAAAAGAAGCTGGCGGGCACGCTGATCGTGGCCTTCGGCCTGTTCTGCATCGTGGCGGCCATCATGGAGATCAAGGGCTATATGGCCGCCTGATATACGGCAAAAAAGAGACGTCCCGCGCACCGTGCGGGACGTCTCTTTTTTTGTGGCTGCGCCCCTCTTGACAAACGGGGAAAACGGGACTACAATTCAACTAACGAACATTAGTTAACGTTTTGGAGGGGCCATGAAGCAGGAGGATACAAAGCGGAAGATACTGGATAAGGCGCTGGAGCTGTTTTCCGCACGGGGCTACGACGCCGTCAGCATGGGGGAGATCGGCGAGGCCGTGGGCATCAGGGCTCCGTCACTGTACAATCATTTTCCCGGCAAGCAGGCGATCTTCGAGGCCATCGTGGAGGCCACGGCGGCGCAGTACGAGGCAGATACAGGGCGCATCGACATTCATGTGCAGGACGCCGCCCGGGACATCCCCGTGTTCACGGAGATCACGGAGGACGCACTGCTGGAAAAGGTACGGCAGATATTCGACTACTCCCTGCACAATGAGACCATCAGCCGCTTCCGGCGGATGATGACCCACGAGCAGTTCCGCTCGCCGGAGCTGGCGGAGCTGTACACCCACCGCTATGTGGAGCGGGTGACGGCCTACCACGCCGGGATATTCCGCAGTCTCATAGCCGCCGGACAGCTGCGGGAGGAGGATCCCGACGCGCTGGCGCTGCTGTATGCAGCACCGGTCATTACCCTCATCGGCATCTGCGACCGCCAGCCGGAAAAGGAGGCGGCGTGCCGGGAGAGACTGGAGGCCCATGTGCGGCTGTTCTTCCGGACGTTTCAGGCGGACGGAGCCGGAACTTGACCTGATGTGCTTACCCATAGAACAAAGCGCGTGATAAGATAAGGAGCGACCATTAAAACAAGTGATGAAACATGGAAAACTGCCTGCGCTGCTGCTGGCGGCGCTGTGCCTGCTGCTGCTTTTCCCCGGCTGCGAGGCAGCGGGCGTGAAGGACCGCGCCCCTGTGCAGCCTCTGACATGCACCCAGCCTGCCGCGCTGTCCGGTATCACCCCCGCCGGCGGCGCGGCGGCCGCGGTGTGCTGGGCATTCTACGAGACGAACGTCACTACCGTGCAGGTGGTGGACACGGCGTTTGACACGGTGAAAGACGAAATGACGCTGGACGGCGTGTGGGCGCTGAAGGAGCAGTCCTTTGCCGACCACCGGCTGGCGCTGTGCGACCGGGGAAACGGTATGTGGAAATTCTTCTCCCCCTCACTGACGGAGCTGGGGACCATGCAGGCTGACGACATGGAGGGCTTTTTCTCCTACGAGGGGGACACCTATTACTACATCAGCGACCATGTGCTCTGCGCCCGGGACGTATCCGGCGGCACGGTGCGCCGTGTCCCGCTGGCGCTGGAGCTGCGGCTGCTGGACATCATGGCCTTTGACGCCGCCAACAGCCGCATGGTGGTGCAGTTCTTCCTGTCGCCCTACGGCAGCGAGTGCGGCACAGCCATCCTTGACCCGGCCACGGGACAGATCTCCATGCTGCGGCAGGAGCGGTATCAGGCGGCCTTCACCGGCGGCGACGGCCTTTGCCTGCTGTCCTTTGACGCCGAGCGCATGGGTTACAGCGCGCTGTACGGCAGCGGCGGTCAGTTCTTTTTCGCCGACGCCGGACTGTTTCAGGACAGCGGCGGCGACCTGTACGCCGTCAGCGGCGCACCCTACCTGATGGGCGTATCGGACGGCTCCGCACTGTACGAGATGGGTGAGCAGCTCCGCGTCTGCGCCCTGTCGGACTGCGGCGTGGACGGGCAGATGTTCAGCGTCCGCTGGCTGCCTGCCGCGGCGGTGCTGCTGGGCGGCGTCTATCAAAACGGCGCTTTCCGGCTGTACGTCATAGACCCGGCCCGGCTGCCCTTTACGGAGGTGCCCGGCGCCGCGGCGGCGGACGCGCCCCTGACGGTGGACGAGGCGCTGGCCCAGGCTTACTGGAACACCTCCGACAGCGCGCCGGTGGCGGAGAGCCTGCAGGAGGCCCGGCAGTACGCCGACACGCTGGAGAGCCGCTACGGCATCCGCGTCCTGCTGTCCGACCAGTGCCGGGATGCCGCCGCCCTCTGCGACCGCGACATCACCCTGACGGACACCATGACCGCCGATGAGGAGCTGGCCGCCGTCAACACGGCACTGGACGCGCTGGCCCGGACGCTGTCCCTGTACCCCGACGGTTTCACGGCCCAGTTCCGCAACGGTATGGGCGAGGGCGGCGTGCGCTTCCTGCTGGTGAGCGCCATCGCCAGCGACTACGGCGTGGTGGGCGTCACCTACGAGAGCGCCGACTGGCAGAACATCGCTCTGGACATCCGCATGTCCGACAGTCTGGACAGCCTGATCTGCCACGAGCTGTGGCACGCCACGGAGAACCGCATCCTCTCCAAGGACTACGCCGCCATCGACCCGGACACCTGGAACGCCCTGAACCCGCCGGGCTTCACCTACTGCGGGGACGCCACCCTCAGCAATGACCTCCGCCAGTGGACGCTGTACAGCTGCGCCCCGGAGGATGTCTGCTTCGTGGACGGCTACGCCTGCGTGGACGCACGGGAGGACCGTGCCCGCATCATGGAGTATTTCATGGTACACGAGGACGCGGCGCAGCTGCTGATCGAGTCCCCCGTTATCCGGCAGAAGCTGCAGATCATGTGCGCTGCCGTGCGGAACAATTTCGATACCGCCGGCTGGGGGCAAGTGCGCTGGGAGGCCTTGCTCTGACAGCCGCGGACCACAGGAGGAATGTCTTATGATCCCAAATTGGAAAATTTATCCCCGCAGCCAGGGACACAGCACCGTCTATCTGCGGAACGTGGTCACCGACCCGTCCATTCAGGTGGGCGACTACACCATCTACGACGACTTTGAAAAGGACCCACGGGATTTCCAGCGCAATAATGTGCTGTACCACTACCCGGAGTGCAACCACGACCGGCTGACCATCGGCAGATTCTGCTCCATCGCCTGCGGCGCGAAATTCATCTTCAACGCCGCCAATCACACGCTGGGGAGCCTGTCCACCTACCCGTTCCCCATTCTTTTTGAGGAGTGGGATCTGCCCACCGATGTGGACGCCATCGCTCAGGCGTGGGACAACCACGGCGACATCACCGTGGGCCATGACGTCTGGATCGGCTACGAGGCTGTCATCCTCGCCGGCGTGACCATCGGCGACGGCGCCATCATCGGCTCCCGGGCCGTGGTGACGAAGGACGTGCCGCCCTACACCATTGTGGGCGGCGTCCCGGCAAAGCCCATCCGCCGCCGGTACGACGAGGACACCGTTGCCCGTCTGGAGGCCCTGCGCTGGTGGGACTGGGACGGGGAGAAGCTGTCCCGGGCCATCCCGGCGCTGCGGGCCTGCGATCTGGACGCGCTGGAGGCTCTGCGCTGACCCTATATAATAAGGACGTGCCGCCCGGTGGGCGGCACGTCCTTTGTCTGCGCACTTATTCCGAAATATGCTGCTGCCAGCGCCATGCGTCGCGGCACATGTCCTCCACGGACTTTTCCGCCCGCCAGTGCAGCATCCGGGCGACCTTCTCCGTCCCGGCGTAGCACGCTGCCACATCGCCGGGCCGCCGGGGCGTGACGGTGTAGGGGATGGTCACGCCGTTGGCGCGCTCGAAGGCGTGTACCAGCTCCAGCACGCTGGTGCCCCGTCCGGTACCCAGATTGAACACCTCCGTGCCGGTGTGGGACTCGGCATAGCCCAGCGCCGCCACATGACCACGGGCCAGATCCATCACATGGATGTAGTCCCGGACGCCGGTGCCGTCGGGCGTGGGATAGTCGCCGCCGAACACGCTGAGCTTTTCCCGGATGCCCGCCGCCACCTGGGTGATGTAGGGCATCAGATTGTTGGGCACGCCGTTGGGCCGCTCGCCGATAAGGCCGCTCTCGTGGGCGCCGATGGGGTTGAAGTACCGCAGCAGCACCACGGACATGGCCCCATCCGCCGCGGCTGCCGAGCGCAGGATCTCCTCGATGAAGTACTTCGTCCAGCCGTAGGGATTGGTGCAGCCGCCCACCGGCATGTCCTCCGTCAGCGGTACAGGGTTGTTCCCCCCGTACACCGTGGCGGAGGAACTGAACACGATGCGGCGGCAGCCGTGCTCCGCCATGACCTCCAGCAGCGTCAGCGTGGTATCCAGATTGTTGCGGTAGTACATCACCGGCCTGGCCACCGATTCACCCACCGCCTTGTAGCCTGCGAAGTGGATGACGGCGTCGATGGGGTGCGTCTGGAACACCCGGCGCAGTGCCGCCTTGTCCGCCACATCCGTCTCGCACGCCGTAACGTGCCTGCCGGTGATCTGCTCCACCCGGTGCGGCACCTCCGGGCTGCTGTTGCAGTAGTTGTCCGCGATCACCACGTCATAGCCCGCCTCCAGACAGGCCACCGCCGTGTGTGAGCCGATAAAACCGGCGCCGCCGGTCAACAGGATCGCCATAAAGAATACCCCCTTTGCCGTGTCTTTCCATCATACCGTGTCCGGCCCGCCCTGTCAAGAAACGGCGCTGTCCCGGCACCGGAAATTGTTACTATTTTGCACTTGCAAATGCGAAAAAATATAGTATCATAATACCACGCGCCGCACTCTGCTGGACGGAGGCGGCAGCAGGAGGTAACATATGAATCACGAAACCAATCGCACGAAACTGTCCGTGCAGGACATGGTGCAGCTGTCGGTGCTCATCGCCATCATGCTGCTTCTGGAGCTGACGGGCCTCGGCATGATCAAGACCGCCGGTCTGGAGATCACCATCATGCTGGTGCCGGTCATCGTGGGCGCCATCGTCATGGGCCCCGGCGCCGGCGCGCTGCTGGGCGGCGTATTCGGCCTCATCAGCTTCTGGGAGTGCTTCGGCAAAAGCGCCTTCGGCGCGGTGCTGCTGGGCATCAACCCGCTGAGCACCTTCTTTGTCTGCGTGCCCACCCGCATTCTGGCGGGCTGGATCTGCGGCCTGGTGTTCAAGGCTCTCAGCAAGGTGGACAAGAGCCGGCTGTGGTCCTTCGGCGCCGCCGGCCTGTGCGGCGCGCTGTGCAACACGGCGTTCTTCATGACTACCCTGTGCCTGTGCTTCTACCACACGGAGTTTATCCAGAACTTCGTGCAGGCTTTCGGCAGCGCCAATCCGTTCCTGTTCGTCATCGCCTTTGTGGGCGTCAACGGCCTCATCGAAGCCATCGTCTGCTTCTTCACCGGCGCCGTCATCGCCAAGGCCGTGGTATTCAGCCGCGGCAAGCTGGCCGCCCGCAGGACCGCCGTGCAGAACGGGAAGTAAGGGGGAAAACGTCATGATCCTTGCGCTGGACATCGGGAACACCCACATCGTCATGGGCTGCATGGAGGGCCGGGACATCCGCTACCTCTGCCGCATGGCTACTAACCGGCTCACCACCGGCGCGGAGTACGCTGTGACCATCAGCCGTCTGCTGGAGTTCGCCCATATCGCGCCCGACGCCTTTGACGGCGCCATCATCTCCTCCGTCGTGCCGCAGGTGACCCGCTCCCTGTCGGAGGCGGTGAGGATGCTCTCCGGCATCGAGGCCATGGTGGTGGGGCCGGACATCCGCTCCGACCTGACGGTGCGCATCGACGATCCCGCCACGCTGGGCAGCGACCTGCTGGTGGCTGCCGTGGGCGCGCTGGACATTTACGAGCCGCCGCTGATCCTCATCGATATGGGCACCGCCACCACCGTCACAGTGGTGGACGCGGAGGGGGCGTTCCGGGGCGGCGCCATCATTCCCGGCGTCCAGCTGTCCCTGTCCGCGCTGGCCTCCCACACATCGCTGCTGCCCAGCATCTCGCTGGACGCGCCCCCCAGGGCCATCGGCACCAACACGGTGGACTGCATGAAAAGCGGCAGCATCCTGGGCACCGCCCTGCTGCTGGACGGCATGATCGACCGTATGGAGGCGGAGCTGAGACAGAAGGCCACCGTGGTGGCCACCGGCGGGCTGGCCCGCTGCATTGTCCCCATCTGCACCCACGAGATCCTGCTCAACGAGGATCTGCTGCTGTACGGTCTGACTGTGCTGTACGAGAAAAACCGGTAAAACGAAAAGCTGTCCCCGCGCCTGCGGCGCGGGGACAGCTTTTTTGCTTTGTCTGCCGGAGTGTTACCACTCCAGATTCTTCTCCGTCTCCTTGCTGAACACATGGGCCACGTTGCCGCCGAAGATCATGTTGACCTCGCTGCCCATGGGGAAGTGGGCGGCATTGCCGTTGGTGGGGACGATGACCACCACGTCGTGACCGTTGGTGGAGATGTGCAGATGCACGGACGAGCCCATCAGCTCGCTGACGTCCACCTTGCCCTTGACGCCGTCGGCGCACAGCATGATATGGTCGGGACGGACGCCCAGCACGATATCCTGCTCCGGCACGTCCTTGGCCCGCAGGCGCGCCTGCTTGTCCTCCGCCAGCTCCACGGTGATGCCGTCGATGCTCACGGCGTACTTGCCGTCCTGCTTCACCAGACGGGCGTCGAACAGGTTCATCTGGGGCGTGCCGATAAAGCCGGCCACGAACAGGTTGGCGGGATGGTCGAACACCTCCTGCGGGGTGCCGATCTGCTGGATAAAGCCGTCCTTCATGATGACGATGCGGTCGCCCAGCGTCATGGCCTCGGTCTGGTCGTGGGTCACATAGATAAACGTGGTGTCGATGCGCTGGCGCAGCTTGATGATCTCCGCACGCATCTGGTTGCGGAGCTTGGCGTCCAGGTTGCTCAGCGGCTCATCCATCAGGAACACGGCGGGGTCACGGACGATGGCGCGGCCGATGGCCACACGCTGCCGCTGGCCGCCGGACAGGGCCTTGGGCTTGCGGTCCAGATACTGGGTGATGTCCAGGATCTCCGCGGCCTCCCGCACCTTCTTGTCGATCTCGTCCTTGGGGACCTTCTTCAGCTTCAGGGAGAACGCCATGTTCTCATACACGGTCATGTGGGGGTACAGGGCGTAGTTCTGGAACACCATGGCGATGTCGCGGTCCTTGGGTTCCACGTCGTTCATCAGCTTGTCGCCGATCCACAGCTCGCCGGAGGTGATGTCCTCCAGACCGGCGATCATCCGCAGGGTAGTGGACTTGCCGCAGCCGGAGGGGCCCACCAGCACGATGAACTCCTTGTCCGCGATCTCCAGATTGAACTGCTGGACAGCCACGACGCCCTCGTCGGTGATCTGAAGATTGCTCTTCTTCTCCGCCGGCTCCTCGCCCTTCTTGGCCTTTTTCTTCTTCTCGGTGTTGGGGTAGACCTTCTTCAGATCCTTCAGAACCACCTTTGCCATACGCTCTTGACTGTAGCTGCCCTGCCTCCGCAGACGACAGCCTCACGCGGGGCGGAAAAGTCCCTCGCGCCTTACGGCAGGTCTCCACACTGCCGCACCGCCAGCCACAGCGGCTCATTCCTCCTTTTCATTTGCCGGTGCGGCACAAGAAGTGGAGTGCGCCGCGCCGGTGGGAATACGGTAAGTATAACTGAAAACGTTTCCGAAAGCAAGGACTTTTTGTCTAAAATGCAAAAACAGTGCCCGCCATCAGGCGGGCACTGCGGTTCACAGATCCACGATAATGGGCGTGTGCCCGGTGTGGGGCAGCAGCCTGTCCAGCACGTCGGCGGTCTTCAGCTTCAGCGTACTGGTGCAGATGCAGGGATGGCAGGAGAAATACGGCGCGTCATACACCTCACGGTCGATGAGCAGCTGCACCCGATGCTCTGTGTCGTTGGCAAGACCCAGCAGGGTGGCGGAGCCGGGGGTGCAGTGCAGCAGCTCCCACAGCAGCTCCTCCGGCGCGAAGCTCAGCCGGGAGGAGTTGATCTGCGCGCTGAGCTCCTTGGTGCGGAAGGGCTTGTCCGGCATCATGCACAGCAGATAGAAGCTGGTTTTCTGCCGGTTGCACAGAAACAGGTTCTTGCACACGGTGACATCCAGCGCCCGGCTCACCTCGGCGCACAGCTCCATGTTGAAGGCGGCGTCGTGGCTCACCCGGTCATATTCGATGCCCAGCTGCGCCAGCAGGTCGAAGGCTGCGGCCTCCTGTGCCGGCAGCTCACCCTCCGGACGGGTGCTGCGGTAAACAGGGGAGAGGTTCATTCCGCGTCACCCCGTTTCAGCAGCATCTCACCGGCGCGGTAGATGTCGCCGGCGCCCACGGTCAGCAGCATATCTCCCGGCTGGGCCAGCTTCGCCAGCTCCTCCGCCACCTGCTCCAGCGTGGAGCAGTACACGGCGCCGGGGATCTGGGCCGCCAGATCCCGGGAGGAGATGCCCAGCTCGTTTTTCTCCCGTGCGGCGTAGATCTCCGCCAGCACCACCTTGTCGGGCCTGCGCAGCACCCGGACGAAATCATCGAACAGCGCGGCGGTGCGGGTGTAGGTGTGGGGCTGGAACGCGCAGATCAGCCGCTTGTGGGGCAGGGGCTGCACCGCGTTGAGCAGCGCCTCCACCTCGTCGGGATGGTGGGCGTAGTCATCGTACACCTCCGCCCCATGGTAGGTGCCCTTGTGTTCGAACCGCCGTCCCGCGCCGGTGAAGGTGGAGAGCCCCGCCTCCACGGCGCTGCCGTCCACGCCCAGCAGATACGCGGCAGCCGCGGCGGCCAGCGCATTGGACACGTTGTGCGCGCCGGGGACGTGCAGTGCCGCATGGGCGTAGCGCTGCCCGCGGATGATGACATCGAACTCGCCGTACCCATCGAAGAACGCCACATTGTCGGCATAGCAGTCGGCGCTGTGATCCCTGACGCTGTAGGTGAACACAGGACGGTCCAGCCCCGCCACAGCGGCCCGGGCGCCCTCGTCGTCCAGATTGACCACCACCCGGCCGGTGCCGGCGGGCACCAGCTCCGCGAACTGGTGGAACGAATGCTCAATGTCCGCCAGATCCTTGAAGAAGTCCAGATGGTCGGCGTGTACGTTGAGGATCACCGCCACCGTGGGGAAAAAGTTCAGGAAGGAGTTGCAGTACTCGCAGCTCTCCAGAATGATGGTGTCGCCCTGTCCCACCCGATAGCCGGCGTGCAGCAGCGGCAGGGTGCCGCCGATCATCACGGTGGGGTCCTTCTGGGCGGCCATGAAGATGTGGGTGGCCATGGAGGTAGTGGTGGTCTTGCCGTGGGTGCCGGACACGCACAGGGCATTGCGGTAGCCCCGCATGATGCCGCCCCAGGCCTGTGCCCGCTCGTATACGGGGATGTCCCGTGCGATGGCCCCGGCGATCTCCGGGTTGCTGTCGTGGATGGCGGCGGTGCGGATCACCGCGTCGCAGTTTTTCAGATTCTCGGCGGAATGGCCGATGGCCACCGGGATACCCACGGCGCGCAGATGGCGCACGGTGTCGCTGTCCGTCATGTCGGAGCCCTGCACCGCAAGGCCCATGCCCTGCAATACCTCGGCCAGTGCGCACATGGACACGCCGCCGATACCGGCCAGATGGACGCGCCTGCCCGGCTGTAACAGTGTGCGGATATCCGCAGCGGGATGCATCATAAAAAAGACCTCCAAACGGCGCGGAGCGCCGGAATAAGATGTGCGTAAATTGACAATTCTGAAAAGTGTGCTAATATGGATGCATGATCTTAACAATTCATTATAGTACACCCGAACACGAAGTGCAACCGGCTTTTTCGCCGGTTTTTTGGCGGCACGGGGCGAAAGGAGGCGGCGAATATGTTCCCTGCGCAGGTGAGCGCGATCCTCTCCCGGCTGGAGCAGGCGGGCTTCGCGGCCTACACCGTGGGCGGCTGCGTCCGGGACACGCTGCTGGGCCGGGAGCCGGAGGACTGGGACGTCACTACCGCTGCCCGCCCGGAGCAGACCGCCGCTCTATTTGCCGGTCACAGCATCCCCACGGGACTGCGCCACGGCACCGTTACTGTCCGGCAGGACGGCCTGTCCGTGGAGGTCACCACCTTCCGCGCCGACGGCCCCTATTCCGACCACCGCCGCCCCGACACCGTGTATTTCTCCGACTCGCTGGCGGAGGATCTGTGCCGCCGGGACCTGACGGTGAACGCCATGGCCATGGACGTCCGGGGCAGTCTCACCGACCTGCACGGTGGGCAGGAGGACCTGCGCCGGGGCATCCTGCGCTGTGTGGGCGACCCGGACCGGCGCTTTGACGAGGACGCCCTGCGCATCATGCGGACGCTGCGGTTCGCGTCGGTGCTGGGCTTTACTGTGGAGGCGCGCACCGCCGCCGCGCTGCACCGCCGCGCTCCGCTGCTGCGGGACATCGCCGCCGAGCGCCTGCTGTCGGAGACGGATCGGCTGCTGTGCGGCGCCCATGTGCTGCCGGTGCTGCTGACGTACCCGGATGTGCTGGGCGTGTTCCTGCCGGAGGTGCTGCCCTGCGTGGGCTTCGACCAGCGGAACCGCCACCACCTCTACGACGTATGGGAGCACACGGCCCGCTCCGTGGCCGCCATTCCACCGGAGCCGGCGCTGCGCTGGGCCATGCTGCTCCACGACGTGGGCAAGCCCGCCTGCTTCACCGTGGACGGGCAGGGCGTGGGCCATTTCTACGGCCACCCCAAAGTGTCGGCGGCGCTGGCGGAGGAGATGTGCCGCCGTCTGCGGATGGACAGGCGCACCGCCCATGAGGTGGTGACGCTGGTGCAGTGGCACGACAGGGACATCCCCCGGACGGAAAAGGCCATCGCCCGTGCCGTCCACCAACTGGGGGAGGACACGTTCCGCCGCCTGCTGGCGGTGAAGCGGGCGGACAATCTGGCCCAGCACCCGGACTACCGGGGCCGCCTGGCGGAGATCGACCGCGCCGAGGACATCCTCAACGCCCTGCTGGACAGGCAGGCGTGCTTTTCCCTGCGGGATCTGGCGGTGGACGGCGGGGACATGCTGGCGCTGGGGCTTCGCGGCCCCGCCGTAGGCCATGCGCTGAACGCTCTGCTGGCGCAGGTGCTGGACGGCGCGCTGCCCAACCACCGGGACACCCTGCTGGCCGCCGCCCGGCGCACCATAGAATAAAAGAATAAAGCGATACGCATCCCCCCGGCTTCGCCGGGGGGATGCGTATTTATGCGTTCTCCTGCACCCACGCACGGGCGAACTCCGCGAATTGCCTGGCGGCGGGGCCGGCCTCCACGTTGCCGGCGGCCAGCGCGATGGTGCGGTAGGCAGGCGGGTCCAGCGGCCGCAGCTCCACGCCCTCGTTGTTGCCCCGCAGCAGCAGGGACGGCATGATACTGACGCCCAGCCCCTGCCGCACCATGGCGATGACGGCGTAGTCGTCCTTGGTGCGGAACCGGATGTCCGGCTTGGCGCCCACGGCGTCCAGCGCACGCCTTACATCGTGGTTGGACGTCTCCAGCAGGGAGATGATGGGCTCCTTGGCGATCTCCGCCGCCGGACACACCGGCAGGGCGCACAGCCGGTGTCCCCTGGGCAGCACCGCCACCAGCTCGTCCCGGTACAGCGGCACGCACCGGCTGTCCCCCTCCGCCGGCAGCGCCACAAAGGCCAGATCCACGCTGCCGTCCGCCAGCCACCGGTCCACGTCGTGATAGTCGCCGTTGAACAGCTCGAACTCCACCTGCGGGTGCTCCTGCTGGAACCGCATCATCATGGCCGGCAGCCAGTGGGTAGCCACGCTGGTGAACGTGCCCACCCGCACCTTGCCTGCCACCAGCGTGTGCAGCTCCTCCGCCGTCTGGCGCAGCAGCCGTTCCTCCGCCACGATGGCCCGGATGTGGGGCATGATGCGCTCACCCTCCGGCGTCAGCCGCGCCCCAGTGCGTGTGCGCTTGAGAAGCGGCAGGCTCAGCTCCGCCTCCACGGCGGCCACGATGTGGCTCACCCCGGACTGGGTGAGGCCCAGCTCCTCCGCCGCCTTGGTCAGCGATGCCTTTTCCACCACTTTTTCGACAACAGCATACTTTTTTGTGTCCATTTTGTGAATTTACCCCTTGCTTTTTTGACCGCATGGTGCTATGATACGCCCATACATTCAAAATCTTTATGAGACACATTATAATTCTTCATGTGTCGCTTGTCAAGGAGGAATTTCCCATGGATGGAGCGAATCTGCAGCATCTGCTGGCTATGGCACTGTACATGCTGGCGGTGATCGTCATCGGCATCGTGTTTGCCCGCCGCGCCAACAAGGACGCGGAGGCGTATTTTCTGGGCGGACGCAGCCTTGGCCCCTGGGTCACGGCCTTCAGCGCCGAGGCGTCGGACATGTCCGGCTACCTGCTGATGGGTCTGCCGGGCCTGGCCTACTGGACGGGCCTTGCCGACGCGGGCTGGACGTGCATCGGCCTGGCGCTGGGCACCTATCTGAACTTTCTCATCACCTCCCGCCGTCTGCGGCGGTACAGCATCGCCGTGGACGCTTTCACCGTACCGGACTTCTTCTCCAAGCGGTATCACGAGGGCAGGCACAAGACCCTGATGGTGCTGTCCTCCCTCATTATCATCATCTTCTTCTCCGTCTACGCGGCCCAGTGCCTCAGCACCTGCGGCAAGCTGTTCGCCAACCTGTTCGGCCTGTCCTACCAGAGCATGATGATCGTGGCGGCGGCCTTCGTGCTGCTCTACACGTTCCTGGGCGGCTTCCTGGCGGAGAGCGCCTCCGACTTCATGCAGGCCGTGGTGATGGTCACGGTGCTGGTGCTGATCCTCATCATGTCCGTGGGCGCTGCCGGCGGCATGTCCGCGGCCATCCAGAATGCCGAGGGAATCGACGGCTTCTTCTCTCTGGTCCAGTCCGCCACCCCCTCCACCACGGAGGTGGACGTGTTCGGCGCCGCCAGACCCTACGGCGTGCTGTCCATTGTCTCCTGCCTTGCCTGGGGCCTCGGCTACTTCGGCATGCCTCAGGTGCTGCTGCGGTTCATGGGCATCCGCTCTGAAAAGGAGCTGAAGCTCTCCCGCCGCGTGGCCATCGTATGGGTGGTCATCTCCATGGCGGCCGCCGTGTTCATCGGCATCGTGGGCCGCAGCATCGTGGGGCTGGACTACCTGTCCAACGGCGATGCCGAGAACATCTTCGTGGACGCGGCCATTATGTTCCTGCCTCCCGTGCTGGCGGGCTTTGCCTGCGCCGGCGTGCTGGCGGCGGCTATCTCGTCCTCCGACTCCTATCTGCTCATCACCGCCAGCGCCGTCAGCCAGAACATCTACCGCGGCATCGTGAAGAAGGATGCCACGGAGAAGCAGGTCATGTGGTGCTCCCGCATCACCCTGATGCTCATTACGCTGGTGGCCATGGCCATCGCGTGGAACTCCAACTCCACCATCTTCGGCATCACCGCCTTTGCGTGGGCGGGCTTCGGCGCGGCCTTCGGCCCCCTGATGCTGTTCTCCCTGTTCTGGAAGCGCACTACCCGGGCCGGTGCCATCGCCGGTATGGTGGCCGGCGGCACCATGGTCTTCTTCTGGCGCGGCGTGCTGAAGCCGCTGGGCGGCGTGTTCGGCCTGTATGAGCTGCTGCCCGCCTTCCTGTTCAGCGCCCTGGTCATCGTGGTGGTGTCTCTGCTGACCCAGAAGCCCAACGCCGACATGGACAGCGAGTTCGACCGCGTCAAGGCCGGCGAGGCGTAAGCGGCCCCGTTCAAAAGTCCCTCCGCACCCAGGTGCGGAGGGACTTTTTTCGCCCGCACTTGACAGCCTGCGCCCGCTGTGGTAGGGTAGAGCATCTGCTGTACGGTACGGCAGAACGGATGGAGGGGAACATACCATGCAGTTTCTGGTCACGCTTCTGGTGACTTTTTTCGCCGGTATGGGCGCGGGACTGGGCACCGGCTTTGCCGGTATGAGCGCCGCGGCGGTCATCAGCCCCATGCTCATCACCTTTCTGGATATGGACCCCTATATGGCGGTGGGCATCGCCCTGTCCTCAGACGTGCTGGCCAGCGCCGTCTCGGCCTACACCTACCACAAAAATAAGAATCTGGATGTGAAAAACGGCCTCATCATGATGGCCAGCGTGCTGGTGTTCACCGTGGTGGGCAGCTATATCGCCAGCCTGGTGCCCTCCCGCACCATGGGCAATTTCTCGGTATTCATGACATTCCTGCTGGGCGTCAAGTTCATCGTCCGCCCGGTGATGACCACCAAGGAGGCCATGCTGGGCGTGTCGCCGAAAAAGCGGGTGCTCCAGTCGCTGGCGTGCGGCATACTTATCGGCTTCATCTGCGGCTTCATCGGCGCCGGCGGCGGCATGATGATGCTGCTGATCCTCACCAGTGTGCTGGGCTACGAGCTGAAAACGGCGGTGGGCACCAGCGTGTTTATCATGACGTTCACCGCCCTCACCGGCGCGGTGTCCCACTTCGTCATCGGCGGCACACCGGACTGGACGGTATGGACACTGTGCGTGGTGTTCACGCTGGTGTGGGCGCGCATCGCCGCCGTGTTCGCCAACCGCGCCGCCCCCAGAACGCTGAACCGCGCCACCGGCGTGGTGCTGGTGGTGCTGGGCGCCGTCATTCTGGGCGTGGGCCTTTTCCAATAAGCAAAACACACCCACCGCACAGCTGTGCGGTGGGTATGTTTCGTTTGTCAGCGCCGCATGGCCCCCTCCGGCTCCTTGAGCCGGAAGCTGCTGCGGTAGAATTCCAGCAGCCCCTCCCGCTGCATCCGTCCCAGCTCCCGGGACAGGGCGCTGCGGTTGACGCCCAGCACCTCCGCCATCTCCTGTCGGGAGTAGGGCAGCCGGAAATAGTCGCTGCCCGCCTCCTCCCGCCGGTCCCGGAGAAACCGCAGGATACGCCGGCGCAGCTGCGGCTCCGTCAGATAGGCCACCCGCTGCCGCAGCTGCCAGAACTTGCTGGCCGTCTCCGCCAGCAGGTTCCGCCGCAGCGCAACGTGGCACGCACAGCCCCGCCCGCAGTCGGACAGAATGCCCTCCAGCGGCAGGAACAGAACCTCTGCCCCCTCGGCGGAGGCCACCAGCGACAGAGGACTGGCCTGTCCCGCCGCCATCAGCAGGTCGCCGAACACACCGCCCTTCTCCTGCCGGGCCGTCAGCACCGCCGCGCCGTCCTCGCCGTACTGCACCGCGTCCACGCACCCGGCCAGCACGATGCCCGCCATGGGCACCGCGTCTCCCGCGTGCCACAGAAATTCGCCCCGTCCGTACCGCCGCACCGGACAGTGCAGGCACGTCAGCAGCTGCCGTATCTCCCCATCCTCCATACCCTGAAACAGGGCTGTCTGCCGCAGCAGCGCTGTATCAATGTCCATGAAGCACCTTCTTTGCGTTGCCATAGCAACGTAATTCTCCGCGAGACATGATATCATAGAGAAAAACAAAAAGGAAGTGCTTTTCATGAAAAATAAAACGTTCTGGATCGCTGAAACAGCGGTGATGATCGCCCTGCTGGTGGCACTGCAGTGGGCCACCAAGCCCCTGGGCCAGTTCGTCACCGGCTCCTGCGTCAACCTGGTGCTGGGCGTGTCCACGCTGGTGGGCGGCGTCTGGTGCGGCGCGGTGGTGGCTCTTGCCAGCCCGTTCTGCGCGTTTCTGGTGGGTGTAGGCCCCGCCAAGCTGGTGATCGTGCCTTTCATCGCCGTGGGCAATCTGGTGCTGGTGCTGCTGCTCCACTTCATCGCCGGCGGCAAGCCCCTGGGCCTGCGGAGCTATCTGGCGGTGGCCGCGGCGGCCGTGTGCAAGTTCGTGGTGCTGTTCCTGCTGGTGACCAAGGTGGCCATCCCCTCGCTGAACCTGCCGGAGGCGGCAGCGGCTACCATGTCCGCGTCCTTCTCCTGGCCCCAGCTGGTGACGGCGGCCATCGGCGGCGTCATCGCCGTCACCATCGCCCCGGTCATCCGCAAGGCGCTGAAGCGCTGACCTCCATAAAAAAGACATCCCGCGCACAGCGCGGGATGTCTTTTTTTGCGTATCAGTGGCCGCTGGGCATCTTCCAGCCGAAGTGGTCGGTGTGCAGCAGCGTGTGGGCCTTGTGACCCAGAGGCTGGTGCAGGTAGTCCTTGTACAGCGCCTGCACGTCGGCATTCTCATGGGAGAACCGGAGCTTCGCGGTCCGGTCGATGCGCCACAGCACGCCGCCGCGGCGGGCCGCCATTTCCACGCCGTCGTGGATGGGCTGACCGCCGCCGCCGGCGCAGCCGCCGGGACAGGCCATGACCTCCACGAAGTCGTAATCCACCTCGCCGGCGTCGATGGCGTTCATCAGCTTCCGGGTGGCGCCCAGACTGCTGACCACCGCCACCCGCACGTCCCCGGCACCGGGAATGGTGAACACCGCTTCCTTCCAGCTGTCCAGACCGCGGACGGCGTGGAAGGCGTCGGGATCGGGATTCTTGCCCGTCACCATGTAGTAGGCGCTGCGCAGCGCCGCGTCCATAACGCCGCCGGTGGCGCCGAACACCACGGCCGCGCCGGTGCCGGTACCCAGCGGGCTGTCGAAGGGCGTCTCCGGCAGGACGGCGGGGTTGATCTGCTCGCCCCGGAACATCCGAACGATCTCACGGGTGGTCAGCACCACGTCCACATCCCGGTCGCCCTCGGCGTCCTTCATGGTGGGCAGCGCCGCCTCCGCCTTCTTGGCGGTGCAGGGCATGATAGACACCACGAACAGCTTCTTGGGATCCACGTTCAGCTGGTCGGCGAAGTAGCTCTTCACCACGGCGCCGAACATCTGCTGGGGACTCTTGGCGGTGGACAGATTGCCGATATAGGCGGGGAACTGGCTCTTGACGAACCGCACCCAGCCGGGGCAGCAGCTGGTGAACATGGGCCAGTGGTACTTGTTCCGGTGGGTAAAGCGCTCCAGGAACTCGCTGCCCTCCTCCATGATGGTCAGGTCGGCGGCGAAGTTGGTGTCGAACACATAGTCGAAGCCCATGGTCTTCAGGGCCGTGACCATCCGCTCCGCCGTGGCGTACTTGGGGTCCAGATGGAAGTACTCCGCCCAGGCCGCCCGGACGGCGGGCGCCATCTGCACCACGGTGATGCGCTCCGGGTCCGCCAGCGCGTCGAACACCTTGCCGGTGTCGTCGTGCTCCTGCAGGCCGCCCACGGGACAGTGGGTGATGCACTGGCCGCAGAACGTGCAGTCGCTCTCGCCCAGCGTGCGGGTGCGGGCCACGCCCACAGTGGTGTGGGAGCCGGTGCCCATCAGATCCCAAATGCCCATGGTCTGCACCTTGTCGCAGATCTGGATGCAGCGCATGCACTTGACGCAGCGGTTCTCGATGCGCACCACGGGGTTGGAGAAGTCGTCGGGGATGTTGCGCAGGTCGTCGATGTAGTGTTCACCCAGCAGGTTGTAGTCGTTGGTCAGCTGCTGGAGCTTGCAGTTGCCGCTGCGGGTGCATTTGGTACACTTGGTGTCGTGCTGGCTCAGCAGCAGCCGCAGGTTCACGCGCCGCGCCTCCCGCACACGGGGGGAGTTGGTGTGTACGGCCATGCCCTCAGCCACCACATTGTCGCAGGCGGGGACGAGGCGGGGCTGCCCCTCCACCTCCACCATGCAGAGGCGGCACGCGCCGATCTCATTGATGTCCTTCAGATAGCACAGAGTGGGGATGTCGATATGTATGGAGCGGGCCGCCTCCAGAATGGTGGTGTCCTCCGGCACCGTGACGGTGCGCCCGTCGATGGTCAGCGTTACCATTTGACGTTCCTCCCTCCTCTGAAAATGCCGTAGCCGAAGTGGTCGCAGCGCAGGCAGCGGGACGCCTCGGTACGGGCGCCCTCCTCCGTCAGGCCGCATTCGATGTCCTCAAAGTCGCACCGGCGCTGACAGGCCTCCCGCTCGGTGGTGTTGATGCGCCCGTGGGGGCCGCGGTTGTTCAGCCGCGGGGACGGGATGTCCACATCCACCTCGATCTCGTGCTGGAAGCCCAGATGCACGTCGATGTTGGCCGCTGCCACCTTACCGGCGGCAATGGCGCGGATGGCCGTGGCGGGGCCGGTGACGCAGTCGCCGCCGGCGAACAGATTGTCCATATCGCCCACCTGTCCGGACAGGCCCGCCACGAACACGCCGCGCTTGATGGGCACGCCGGCCTGCTCAAAGCCCTGGATCTCAATGCCCTGTCCGATGGCCACCACGATGATGTCCGCCGGGATACGGATCTCCGGCAGATCGGCCATGTTGGGCCGGGGCCGCCCGGATTTGTCGGCCTCGCCGATGATCTGGGGCTGCACCCACAGCGCGGCAGCGCAGCCGTTCTCGTCGGCCTCGATGCGGACGGGCGCCATCAGCGCCTCGATCTCCGCGCCCTCGGCCATGGCGCCGGTGACCTCGTCGGGCAGCGCCGTCATATCCTCGATGCGGCGGCGGTAGACGCACGTCACCTTGTCCGCGCCCAGCCGGATGGAGCTGCGGGTCACGTCCATGGCCACGTTGCCGCCGCCGATGACCACCACCTGCTTGCCGGTGAAGTCGGGCATCACGTCGTCGCCGATGGAGCGCAGCATTTCCACGGCGGACATCACGTTCTTGCTGTCCTCGCCGGGGATGCCCACCTTCTTGTCCTGATGGGCGCCGATGGCAATGTACAGGCAGTCATATTCCTTCTGCAGCTCCTCCACCCACACGTCGGTGCCCACGGTGACGCCGGTGTGGGCCTCGATGCCCAGAGACAGGATGGAGGCGATCTCCGCGTCCAGCAGATGCCGGGGGAACCGATAGCTGGGGATGCCGTAGCGCAGCATGCCGCCCAGCTTCTCCCGCTCCTCGTACACCGTGACCTTGTGGCCCATCAGTGCCAGATAGTAGGCGCAGCTCAGACCACTGGGGCCGCCGCCGATGATGCACACCTTCTTGCCGGTGGGCGGTGCGCAGGCGGGCTGGGGCACATCCCCGGCGTGGTCCACGGCGTAGCGCTTCAGACCCCGGATGTTGATGGCGTCGTCGATCATGTTCCGGCGGCACCGCGCCTCACAGGGATGCTCGCAGATATAGGCGCAGGCAGTGGGGAAGGGGTTGTCCTTGCGGATCAGGCGCACGGCATCGGCGCAGCGACCCTCGCCCACCAGCGCCATGTAGCCCGGCACATCCACGCCGGCGGGACACAGCGCCACGCAGGGCACGGGCAGCTGCAGACCGGCCAGACACCGGTGGTGCTGGATATGCTCCTCGTAGTCGTCCCGGAAACCGTCCAGACCGTCCAGCACCAGCCGCGCCGCGTCCCGGCCGATGGCGCAGTCGGCGGTGTTCACGATGGTGCGGGCAGTCTTCTCGATGATGTCGATGGTGCTCATGTCGGCAGTGCCGTCCAGCACTGTGTCGATGAGCTTGCTCAGCTGGCCCAGGCCGATGCGGCAGGGCACGCACTTGCCGCAGGACTGGGCGTGGCACAGCTTCAGAAATGCCAGCGACATGTCCACGGGACACAGGCCCGGAGGACTGGCGGCAATGCGGCGCTCCACGTCGCGGTAGAGGTTATCCACCACGGTCTGGGCGCGGCTGGGGCTTTTGATGTCAAGTCTGCTCAAGGCAGATCCCTCCTTTCGTCTGCGATGCGCGGACATCCGTCCGGCCGGTGCAGAACAGAGCTTAGGTTGAGAAAAGAATGCCACAAAAAACGAAAAAAGTCAATCAAAACAAAAAAGTTGTATAGGCGAGGAAAAATTCTCAAAAAGAGGCACTTACTGCATGAAAAAATTTTAACATACTCATACGGAGAGATGTAAAAAATAGTATTTTAACGAAACTATTTACTACGGGGAGTATTTTCCGCCAGACACGTCTGCCCGCGCCGCCGGTATATCCGTCTGTCTCATGGCCGCCGCACCGCTCACCCACATCGGAGCCGGACGGCCATGACGCTTGACAGTGCCGCACGGGGGATATATAATCCAAGCTGTATCATGGCATCCCCGCCGGCTGCGCGGCCTGACCGGGGGTGCCTGCTTTTGCCGCGGAGGACGCGGCGCATTTGAGGTATCGACATGAACTTTCGTCTGATCGCAAATACCACCAGCTACGTGCTGTGGGTGGAGGCCGGCTTCCTGCTGCTGCCGCTGGCGGCATCGGTGCTGTACGGCGAGGCGTGGCTGCCGTTTTTCGGCACGGCGGTGCTGTGTGTCCTACTGGGCACGGCGCTGCATCTGGTGCCGGTGAAGAAGGCGCAGATGCACAGCCGCGACGGCTTTATGGCCGTGGCGCTGGGATGGATCGCCCTGTCCCTCACCGGCGCGCTGCCCTATGTGTTCACCGGTGCGCTCACCGATTATGTGGACGCGGTGTTTGAAACGGTGTCCGGCCTGACCACCACCGGCTCCACGGTGTTCCCGGAGGTGGAGCACCTGCCCCGCAGCATCCTGCTGTGGCGCTCCCTGACCCAGTGGATGGGCGGCATGGGCGTGCTGGTGCTGTTTCTGGCGCTGATGCCCAAGCTGGGGGATGGCGCGGTGTACCTGATGCGGGCGGAAAGCCCCGGCCCCATCAAGTCCAAGCTGGTGCCCAAGGTGGGCAGCACCGCGAAGATCCTCTACGCCATCTATGTGGCGCTGACCGTGCTGGAAATGGTCTGCCTGCGTCTGGCGGGGGCCACCTGGTTCTCTGCTGTGAACCACGCCTTCACCACCATGGCCACCGGCGGCTTTTCCATCAACAACACATCGCTGTCCGGGGCCAGCCCGGCGGTGATGTGGATCGTGACGGTGTTCTCGTTCCTGGCCGGCGTCAACTTCTCCCTGCTGTTCCTGGCCGTCACCGGCCGCCTCCGCACTGCCCTGCGCAGCGAGGAGCTGCGGGTCTACTTGTCCGTGGTAGTGGGCGTCACGCTGCTGGTCTGCCTGAACCTGCGGGTGCAGGCCGGGGTGCCGCTGGGCGAATCCATTACGGATGCGGCGTTCCAGACCGTGACCATCATCACCACCACCGGCTTCGCCACGGTGGACTTCGCCCTGTGGCCCACGTTCTGCCGCATGGCGCTGCTGGTGCTGATGTTCACCGGCGGCTGCGCCGGCTCCACCTCCGGCGGCATGAAGATGTCCAGGGTGCTGATCTTGTGGAAATCGCTGGTGCGCGAGTTGAAGCGGATGGTGCATCCCAACCACATCAGCGTCATCAAGGTGGACGGACAGCCTGTGGAGGAGCGGGTGGTGTCGTCCACGGGGGCCTATATCATGGCCTATATGGTGGTGCTGCTGGCCGGTGCGCTGGTGGTCAGCTGGGACAACTACGGCTTTCAGGAATCCTTTGCCGCGTCCCTGACCTGCATCAGCAACGTGGGACCGGGCCTTGGCATTCTGGGGCCGATGGAAAACTTTTCCATTCTGTCGCCCCTGAGCAAGATCGCCCTGTCGCTGGAGATGCTGACGGGCCGTCTGGAGCTGATGCCCATGCTGGCGCTGCTGACCCGAGGTGCGTGGCGTGACCGCTGAGCGGCGCGAAAGAATTTCCGGACCTGAAAAAACAAATTCATGATAGGCTTCATGATGCACTGCATCATGAAGCCTATCATGAAACTTTTTCGGACACAGATACTCCCAGAAACTCCCGGCGGTACTTGTCGCAAATGCAACACGCAAGCGGCGGCGAACAGCGGTATACTGACGCTGTCAATCAGAACAGGAGGGATCACATGATCCGAAAGATCATTCATATCGACGAGGAAAAATGTAATGGCTGCGGCCGGTGTGTCCACGCCTGCCACGAGGGCGCTATCGACCTGGTGAACGGCAAGGCGAAGCTGATGCGGGAGCATTACTGCGACGGGCTGGGCGACTGTCTGCCGTCCTGTCCCACCGGCGCCATCACCTTTGAGGAGCGGGAGGCCCCGGCCTACGATGAGGCGGCTGTGAAGGCGTCGCAGGCCGCCAGGGCCGCGGCAGGCGCCGCGCACACCGGCTGTCCCGGCAGCCGCATCCGCCAGATGGCCGCCAAAGCCCCGGCGGCAGCGGGGGAGGCCGTGGCCGGTCAGCTTACCAACTGGCCGGTGCAGATCAAGCTGGCGCCGGTGAACGGCCCCGCCTTCGCGGGCCGCGACCTGCTGATCGCCGCCGACTGCACCGCCTATACCTACGGTGACTTCCACCGCCGGTTCCTGGCGGGGCGGACGCTGCTCATCGGCTGCCCCAAGCTGGATATGGTGGATTACAGCGAGAAGCTCACCGCCATCCTCCGGGAGAACGACATCCGCTCCGTGACGCTGCTGCGGATGGAGGTGCCCTGCTGCGGCGGGCTGGAGCACGCGGTGAAAACGGCGCTGGCCGCCTGCGGGAAGGACATTCCCCTGACGGTGCAGGTGGTCAACATCGACGGCACGCTGGCTCAGTAAAATACAAAAACCGGACGCAGACCGCGGTCTGCGTCCGGTTCGCTGTATGGGTCAGGCGCTGTGGGCGGCGCAATAGGCCTCGTAGCGGCTCTGGAGCCAGCCCTGCAGCTGCCGGACGCCGTCGTCGTCCCAGGAGAAGTCCTGCTCCTCAATGTCCCGGGCTAACTCGTAGCACAGCTGGGAATAGACAGCGGCGTGGAGCAGACCGGCATCCTTGTCGGTCTTAAAGCGGTAGCGGAACTCACCGATGGAGCCGGTGTAGACAAAGGCCCGCTTGAACCAGCGGGGCGTAAATTCGGCGAACTGAGGGTGCATGGAGACTCATCCTTTCCGGAAAGATAAGCGGGAGCGGACACGGCGGCAGGCAGGCCGGGCGGCGGCTCCCATCCACAGCATACCACAAAAATGAGGGTTTGTCCAAGAAGTTTTCGCAAATGCTTGTTGCAAACAGACCGAACGTATGGTACAATATGGAGCGAGGAAACGATGGGGCGCAGGCCTGCGGGACGCGCCGCCAGACAGGAAAGAGGTAGAGGACTTATGAACAATGCAGTCAAGCGTATCGGCGTACTGACCAGCGGCGGCGACGCGCCGGGCATGAACGCCTGCATCCGTGCGGTGGTGCGCAGCTCTCTGGCCCGGGGCATCGAGTGCGTGGGCATCCGCCGGGGCTATGCCGGCCTGATCGCCGGGGACTTTATGGAGATGAACAACTCCAGCGTCAGCCGCATCATCAACCGGGGCGGCACCATTCTGTACAGCGCCCGGTGCGACGAGTTCCGCACCAAGGAGGGCCAGCAGAAGGCGGCCAACACCTGCAAGCTGCTGGGGCTGGACGGCCTGGTGGCCATCGGCGGCGACGGTACGTTCCGGGGCGCACAGGACCTGTCCAAGTTCGGCATCTCCGTGGTGGGTATCCCCGGCACCATCGACAACGACATCGTATGCACCGACTACACCATCGGCTTTGATACCGCCGCCAACACGGCGGTGGAGTGCATCGACCGGCTGCGGGACACCATGCAGTCCCACGAGCGCTGCTCCGTGGTGGAGGTCATGGGCCACCGGGCCGGATATCTGGCGCTGTATGTGGGCGTGGCCGTGGGCGCTACGGCGGTGCTGGTGCCGGAGCGGGAGTACGACTTCGACCTGCATGTGGCTGAGAAGATACGCCGGGCGCGGCTCAGCGGCAAGACCAACTTTATGATCGTGGTGGCCGAGGGCGCGGCCAGCGGCATCGCCGTGGGCGAGGAGATCCGGGAGAAGCTGGGGCTTGATCCCCGCGTCACCATTCTGGGACACATCCAGCGGGGCGGCAACGCCAGCGCCAAGGACCGGGTCATGGCCACCCGCATGGGCTACGAGGCGGTGCAGCTGCTGGCGGAGGGCCAGACCAACCGCATCGTCTGTGCCAGCGGCGAGCAGATCGTCAACGTGGACATCGACGAGGGCCTTGCCATGAAGAAGACCCTGAACCCGGAGGAGCTGGAGGTCATGACCGTCATGACCGGCCGGTAAAAAAGGCAAAAAATATTCCCCGACACCTGTCGGGGAATATTTTTTGCCTTTATGCATCGTACAGGCCGAGGATGATGATGCCGGCCACCACCAGCGCGATCATGGCGTAGTGCTTCCAGCTCAGCTTCTCCTTGAGGAACAGGCGGCTCCACAGCACGGAGGCCACGCAGTAGGCGGAGATGATGGGTGCGGCCAGCGCCACATGGGCCGTATCCGCCAGCGCGTAGATATAGGCGAACTGGCCCGCTGTTTCGCAGACGGCGCCGATGTACTTGGGACCCTCCCGCTTGGGGATGAGCTTGCTCTTTTTGATGAGCACCACATAGACGAAGCACACGATGGCGGCCAGCAGGAACGTCAGCTCATAGGCGCAGTTGGCGCTGTCCTCATCCAGCGTCTCCAGCACGCGGCTGTCGGCAAAGGTGCCCAGCGCGTCCAGCAGGCAGTAGATCACCGGCAGCGCCAGGGCCAGCACGGACTTGGCGTAGCGATGGTTGCTGGCCTCCTGCCGGGCGGCCCGGAGGTCGTCGTCCTCCCGGGCCTCCACGATGCCAAGACCGATGACGCCCACGCAGACCAGCGCCGTGGCGACCAGCTGGGCGGGTACCAGATCGCCCAGACCGCCGGTGGCCAGCGCCAGCACCGCCACCAGCGCGCCGGAGGAGTTGCAGATGGGGGAGGAGATGGACAGCTCGATGTACCTGAGGCCGATGTAGCCGATGGTCATGGAGCTGATGTACAGCAGGGACACCGGCAGGTAGGTGAGGATGATGCTGCCGTTGATCTCCGTGCCGTTGATGAAAATTTCGTAGGCTGCGTGGAGGCCCATCACAAGGCCCACGGCCATGACCATCTTGAGATGGCTGTACTTATCGTCCGCGTCCTGACAGCCGATCTTGCTGAACAGGTCGGAGCCGCTCCAGCAGATCAGAGCGATGAGGGAAAACCAAAACCACATAATATTCTCCTTTTTGGTTTACATAAGATTTATATTTCGGGAGAATACAGCGGGTGGCGGACGCCGTCGAAAAGGGTGGTTAGGGAGAAGCATAGATACCTCTGCAAGTTTACATAATTAGAGTGAGATGAGACCGGCCTCCAGCATCTTCTGCAGGCTCATCAGGATGCCCAGCTTGGCGTGATACCACGTCAGGCCGCCCTGGAAGTACACGGCGTAGGGCGGGCGGATGGGGCCGTCGGCGGAAAGCTCGATGGAGCTGCCCTGCACGAAGGCACCGGCGGCCATGATGACCTCACTGTCGTAGCCGGGCATGGCCCACGGCTCCGGCGTCACGTAGCTGTCCACCGGTGCGGCGGCCTGAATGCCCTTGCAGAAGGCCACCATACCCTCCCGGCTGCCCAGCTCCACGGCCTGAATGATGTCGTGGCGGGTCTCGTCGGCGGCGGGTACCACGCGGAAGCCCAGCTTTTCATAGCAGGCGGCGGCGAATACCGCACCCTTCACGGCGGAGGCCGTCACGGTGGGGGAGAGGAAAAAGCCCTGATACAGCTGGGTCAGCAGGCCCAGATTGGCGCCGACCTCCCGGCCCAGGCCGGGGGCGGACAGACGGCGGGCGCAGCGGTCGATGAGGTCGGCCCGGCCGCAGACGTAGCCGCCGGTGGGGGCCAGACCGCCGCCGGGGTTCTTGATGAGGCTGCCCACGATCATGTCCGCGCCTACGTTGGACGGCTCCCGCAGCTCGGTGAACTCGCCGTAGCAGTTGTCCACCATGCAGATCACGTCCGGCTTGCACTGCTTGCAGAAGGCGATGAGCTGGCCGATCTGCTCCACGGAGAAGCTGGGGCGGGTGGCGTAGCCCTTGGAGCGCTGGATGGTGACCAGCTTGGTCTTCTCGTTGATGGCGGCGCGGATACCGTCGTAGTCAAAGACACCGCCGGGCAGCAGATCCACCTGCCGGTAGGAGACGCCGTACTCCCGGAGGGAGCCGGCGGAGGGGCGGATGCCGATGACCTCCTCCAGCGTGTCGTAGGGGCCGCCCACGGGACTGAGCAGCTCATCGCCGGGCAGCAGGTTGGCACCCAGCGCCAGTGCCAGCGCGTGGGTGCCGCAGGTGATCTGGGGACGCACCAGCGCCGCCTCGGTGCCGAAGCAGTCGGCGTAGACCCGCTCCAGATTGTCGCGGCCCTCGTCGTCGTAGCCGTAGCCGGAGGAGAGGTTGAAGTGGTTGGCGGCCAGCCGGTTCTTCTGCATGGCAGCGATGACCTTCAGCTGGTTGGCCTCGGAAATGGTGTCGATCTGGGAGAAACGCTCCGTCAGACCGGCGAGGACCTTCTCGCCGAAGGTGAGCACGGCGTCGCTGACGCCGAGAGCTTTGTACTGTTCGTTCATACGGTGTACCTCATTGGGGAAATTTGACGCCGTTCAGGCGCATGATGAGACGGATGGGGTAGTCCCGGTCCAGATAGTTCCGGGCGTACCAGTCATAGGTGGCCACCGGGGCGTGGACAAGCTCCGGTGCCTCGCAGCGCAGGGCTTCGAAGGTCTTCTGGTCGCCGCTGAGCAGGGCGGCCACCACGTCCAGCCGTCCCTCCTCCGCCAGACGCAGCAGGGCGTGATCCATCATGGCGGCGCAGGCCTGCTCCTCCTCACCGGCGTACAGCTCCCGGCGGCCCAGCCAGTAGAGGAATTCTTCCGGATCCAGATCCAGCTTGGTGGTGATCTGGCTGAGCTTGAAGAACTCCTTGCGGTCCATGCGCTTGAGGACGTCGATGAGATACTGTACCAGTCCGTCATCCATGGCGATGCAGTCCAGAAACACCTCAAAGGCGTGCTTGTTGGCATCGGGATCGGGAGTTGCGGGCCGCTCCGGCGCGGCTTCCGGCGTCTCCGCGCCCTGCAGGAAAAACTGAAGACCGCCCAGATCGCTGTTCTCGGCGGTGAACAGCTCCTCCGGCAGGACGGTGCCGTCCTGGGCGGCGCAGGCCCGGACGAAATCGGCCATGCCCATGGCCTGCAGCTGCTGGCCCAGCGCCTGGATGCGGGCGTTCTCATCGCCGCTGTCCGGCAGGGTGATGCCCTCCGGGGCGGGGCGTTTGCCCTCCCACACCTCGGTCATGTATTGCAGATAGTAGTCAAAAAGGGTCACAATATCCCTCGCTTTCTACCATCGGTTGACAAGGGCAGGCGTGTTTGCCCCTGTTAACCGATGGTAACACCATATCTTATCATACGGAGGTTGCCAATGCAAGAAATATCGGGTATGATGGGGGAAGAAAGGGGGCGGCGCCGTTGTATTACGTCTATGTGCTGGTGTGCCGGGACGGCAGCCTGTATACAGGGATGACCAACGACCTGCGCCGCCGCATGGCGCTGCACACCGGGGGAAAGGGCGCCAAGTATACCCGCGCTCATCCGCCGGCGGCGCTGGCGGGATTGTGGCGCTGCGGCGGCAGAACGGCAGCGGCCCGACTGGAATACGCCTTCAAGACCCTGACCCGGACGCGGAAGCTGGCACTGCTGGCCGCGCCGGAACGGGTGGGGGAGGTGCTCCCGGTGCTGGCGGGATGCGACTATGCGCCGGTGCGGGGCATGACGCTGGAGCGGCTGCTGGAGGAGGGATACAATGGTTGACATAAAATTATACGCCGCACCCATGGAGGGGCTGACCACCTGCATCTGGCGCAGGGCACAGCGGGAGAGCTTCGGCGGGGTGGACAAGTATTTCACGCCGTTCCTGTCCCCCAATGGGAACCTGACGTTCCAGCGGAAGGAGCTGGACGAGGTGACGCAGGGAGAGCGGGACACGGTGCCGCAGCTGCTGACCAACCGGGGAGAATATTTCATATGGGCGGCACGGGAGTTGTACGCCATGGGGCACCGGGAGGTGAACTTCAATCTGGGGTGTCCCTCCGGAACTGTCACCGCCAAGCACAAGGGCGCGGGGCTGCTGGCCTATCCGGAGGAACTGGAGCGGTGTCTGGATGAGATATTCTCGGCGCTGCCGGACATGCGGGTATCTGTCAAGACCCGCATCGGGAAGAACGACCCGGCGGAGTGGCAGCGGCTGCTGGACATCTATGAGAGGTACCCGATATCAGAGCTGATCGTCCACCCGCGCTTGCAGAAGGAATTCTATCGGGGCGCGGTACACCGGGACGCCTTCGACGCGGCGCTGGCACGGCGACAGGAGGTGCCGGTGTACAACGGCGACCTGTTCACGGCGGCGGATGTGGCCGCGTTCTGCCGCCAGTACCCGCAGGTGCGGGCGGTGATGGTAGGCAGGGGACTGATAGCCGATCCGGCGCTGGGGCGGCGTCTGCAGGGAGGTGAGGCCGCCTCCCGGCAGGAGCTGACGGCGTTCCACGACCGGCTGCTGGCGGACTACCGGCAGCGGCTGTCCGGCGACACGCCGGTGCTGCACCGGATGCGGGAGCTGTGGAACTGGCTGGGCGGCAGCTTCGAGGGGACGGAGCGGGAGCTGAAGGCCATCCGCAAGGCAAAGACCGTGGCGGAGTACCTTCCGGCGGCGCAGCGGCTGCTGCGGGACTGCCCGCTGCGGGAGAATGCGGTCATCGAGGCATAAGAGAGGGGACGTCCGCGGAGGACGTCCCCTTTTACGCGATGAGGCGGCCTGTTACGCCTTTTTATCCAGAATATACACGGTCACGTTGCGCCGGCCCCAGCTGCGGCAATCCCCGTAGGTGGGGAACCACAGGTCCACGATATTGCCCTTGATGGCACCGCCGCAGTCCAGCGCGGTGCCCATGCCGTAGACACGGCTGCCGTTGGAGGTCTGGATGAACATTTTGGTATAATAGGGGATGACCTTGGGGTCCACGGCGATGGTGCCGATGCCCACGCTGGCACCCACGGCCGTGGTCCAGGCGGCGCCGCCGTCCCCGCCGCTGTAATAGGCGGTGGAGCTGCAGGCCATGACCTTGGAGTACGTCATAGTGTCGCCGGATCTGAAGTAGAGGATGCCGCCCTCACCGCTGCTGTTGGGAACCACCTTTTCGATGGTGTCGTCCCGCGCCACCTCATAGACCCGTGTGCCGTAGCGTACCAGCTCGGCGTGGGAGGTGTCGTGGCTGGCGCCCACATAACGGGTGGACACCACCTCGCCCCGCACCATCGTGTCCTCATACGTCTCGATGATATGGCCGGAGACACCCTTGCGGATAACGACCTCCGTACCCTTGTCCATCAGGGGGTCGGGGGTGCGCTCCACAGCGTAGTCCGTCTCCACCGTCACGAAATGCTGGTAGGTCAGGGAGCTGCTGATGCGGAGGGTCAGCTCTTCACCGGTGAGGTCCAGCTCCACCATCTCGTCGCTGCCCAGCCGGATGCCGCAGCGGTCCAGAAAGACCGGCAGGCGCTCGCCCTGAGAGACGGCGGTGATGGTGCGGCCGTTGTGTTGGACGGTGACGGTGCGGCCGGGCTGGAGGATATACTGCATGGTGTGGCTGCCGCCCAGACTGCGGCGCAGGGAGAGATAGCTGCGGTCCAGCTCCGCCGTGTCCTGGGACACCACCTGGGGGCCGGTGCCGGTGACCAGGACGCAGATGGCGTCCAGCGTGGGAGCGGCGGGGGTCAGGGAGACGCCTACGAAGATGGCCGCCGTCAGGGCGGTCATGGCCGTGAAGCGCACCAGCCAGTTGTCCCGCAGCGCCGCGGCAAAGCCCACCAGCGCCAGCGCGTGCGAAACGGCGCGGCAGCCCCGGACAAAGCGGGAGCGGAGAAAGTCGTGATACATTTGTTTTTGATCGGTGACCACCGCGTCCCAGGTCCATGCCACCCAGTAGCCCACGGCGTGGACGCCGCGGCGCACAAGGCGCGCAAAACGGTAAGGGGCGTCGTGGATGGCCTGGCACACGGAAACGGGGGTCAGCCTGGGGCGGTGGTGCCTGGGGGCAACACGCCGGCCTGCAGTTTCGATTCGTTCCATAGTACCTCGCAGTATAGCCGCCCGGCCCGGTCCTTAAACAGGGCGGCGGCATCATTTGAAATAATTTGTAACTTTTGTTACCAATAAGCAATACTCGTGGAGTATAGCACCATCTGGTTTTTTTGTCAAGTTTTACCCATATTTTTGGCAGTTTGCCCCACTTTTGCGGTTGCAGGGAGGGTTTCGGCGTGATATAATGGCCGCGAAAAGGGCGCATGACGCCGCATGGCTGCGCGGCAGGGCGTCATAGGGACAGGGGGTGCGGATATGGAACAGCTATGGGAGCTGCTGGGCGTTGACCGGGGCGTGACAGCGGTGATGGGCAGCGGCGGCAAGACCAGCCTGCTGTATGAGCTGGCGGAGGAGCTGCGGCCCCAGGGCACGGTGCTGCTGGCCACCACCACCCACATCATGAAGCCGGCGCAGTACCCCTTTGCCGGGACGGCGGAGGAGCTGGCGGCGGCGCTGGCCGCCTATGGCGCGGCCTGCGCCGGCAGCTATACGCCGGAGGGGAAGCTGACGGCTCCGGCCTTCGGAGGCTGGCAGCAGGCGGCGGACTTCGTACTGGTGGAGGCGGACGGCTCCAAGCGTTTGCCCGCCAAGGCCCATGAGACATGGGAGCCGGTGCTGCCGCCGGAGCGGACGCGCACCATCTGCGTGCTGGGCGCCTCTGCCTTTGGACAGCCCATCCGGCAGGCGGCCCACCGGCCGGCCATCTACGCACGGCTGGCGGGGGCACCGTGGTCAGCGGCCATCACACCGGAGATGGCGGCGCGGGTCATCTGCGCCGAGGGACTGTGCGATATAATTTATGTAAACCAAGTGGATGGTACGGAGCTGACGCCGCCGTGGGCGGCGGCTTTTGCCGGGGCATCCGATGTACCCGTTGTCATCGGGTCGTTACAGGCGCGGCGGTGGCGGCGGCTGGTGTAAATGCATAACAAAACAGGAGGTGTGCCGCGGGCACACCTCCTGTTTTGTTATGTGAACCTATTTCGATGCCTCCAGCAGGGCATCGGACAGCCGGGCGTACTCCGCCAGACCCAGACGTTCACCCCGGACGGTGGGGGAGAGGCCGCAGGCGGCGACGATGTCCGTCAGGGTATCCTTGGGCAGCTCCCAGCCGGTCTGGAGGCTGTTGACCAGTGTTTTCCGCCGCAGGGCGAAGCCGGCCCGGACGGTGCGCCAGAAGGCGGCCTCCGACCGCACCTGCACCGGCGGAGTAGAGCGGGTCTGGCAGCGGATGACGGCGGACGTCACCTTGGGTGCCGGGAGGAAGCAGGTATTGGGCACGGTGAACAGCAGCTCCGGCTGGGTATAGTACTGCATCAGGAGGGTGAACGCGCCGTAGTCGGCGGTGCCGGGTGCGGCGCAGATGCGCTGGGCCACCTCCTTCTGGATCAGCACCGTCAGGCTGTGGAAGCAACGGGCCTCCACACAAGCGGTGAGAAACGGGGTGGTGATGTTGTAGGGCAGGTTGGCGCACAGCACGGGCCGCAGGCCGGTGAGGTGCTCCTGCACCAGCGCGGGCAGGGAGAGCTGCATTACGTCGCCCTCCACCAGCGTGAAGTTGGGATAGTCCGCCATGGTCTCCGCCAGTACGGGGTACAGGCGGCGGTCCAGCTCCACGGACACCACCTTACCCGCCCGTCGGGCCAGCTGGGTGGTGAGGGAGCCGATGCCGGGGCCGACCTCCACCACGCCGGTACCGGCGTCCGCGCCGCTGGCGGCAGCAATGTCCTCCGCCACCCAGCCTTCGATGAGGAAGTTCTGACCCAGGGACTTGGCAAAGCGGAAGCCGTGCCGCGCCAGCAGGGACTGTATATCGTTGCGGTCACAGAGATCCATAGCGGTGCTCCTTTACGGTTCGTTGTCCGTATTGTACCACAGAAACCGGGGCTTGACAACAGGCAGCGGGGGTGGTATAGTTGCAAAAGTAAGAAAAGTTATACCAGTTATACGGAGAGGAGCGGTGATATGGGCAAGGACGAGCGGTATTTTATGAGCAGCGTCAAAATCGGCCCCAAGGGGCAGATCGTCATTCCCAAGGAGGCACGGGCCATGTTCGGGCTGGAGCCGGGGGACACGCTGGTGCTGCTGGCGGATAAGAAGAAGGGTATCGCCCTGCAGACAACGGATAAGCTGAATCCCTTCCTGCGCAAGGCGTTTGACGCCCTGCCGGAGGACGACGAGGAGGTGGAGGAGCCGTGAACGTGCTGGAGGTGCGGGAGCTGCGCAAGACGTATCCCGCGTTTACGCTGAAGGACGTGTCGCTGGATGTGCCCCAGGGGGCCATCGTAGGCTTTATCGGCCGCAACGGCGCGGGTAAGAGCACCACGCTGAAGTCCATTCTGGGGCTGGTGCACCCGGACGGCGGCACGGTGCGGGCCTTTGGGCTGGACTATGCGGCCAACGAGGCGGCCATCCGGCGGCGCATCGGCGTGGTGCTGGGCGGCATCGACTTTTATCCCAAGAAGAGGGTGGGGGTCATCACCGACGTGACCCGGCGGTTTTACAGCAACTGGGACGAGGACAAGTACCGCCACTATCTGGAGCTGTTTGCCATCGACGAGAGCAAGCGGGTGGATCAGCTGTCCAGCGGCATGAAGGTAAAGTACATGATCGCGCTGGCCCTGAGCCACAGCGCGGAGCTGCTGATCCTGGATGAGCCTACCAGCGGGCTGGATCCCGTGTCCCGGGACGAGCTGGTGGAGCTGTTCCGCCGCATCGTGGCCGACGGGACCCGGAGCATCCTGTTCTCCACCCACATCACCTCCGATCTGGAGAAGTGCGCCAGCCATATCGCGTTCATCAAGGACGGCGAGATACTGTATGACGGCGGCGTGGAGGACTTCAAGGCGAAGTTCCGGGATAAGGGCGGGACGCTGGAGGATATCATCGTGGCCGTGGAGAGGAGGGAGCTGGATGACAGCGCTATTATATAAGCAGTTCCGGCTGGTTTGCCATCCCATGACGCCCATTTTCTGCCTGTTCGGCGTGATGGTGCTGATCCCCAACTATCCCTACACCGTCATTTTCTTCTATGTGACGCTGGGGCTGTTTTTCACATTTCTGAACATGCGGGAGCAGAAGGACATCTACTACTCGGCGCTGCTGCCGGTGCCCAAGCGGGACACGGTGAAAGCCGGGTGCCTGTTCACGGTGCTCATCGAGATGCTGTCGCTGGTCCTGCTGGTGCCGTTTTCGGTGCTGGCGGTGCAGCTGCAGCCGGGGAAGGACAATCTGGTGGGGTTGGACCCCAACGCGGCGCTGCTGGCCGCCGGGTTCCTGCTGTATGCCGTGTTCAACGCCGTGTTCCTGCCGTCGTTTTACAAGAACGGCTACAAGGTGGGGGTGTCGTACCTGAAGGCGTGCGTCGTCATGGCGGTGCTGATGCTCGTGTGCGAGGCGCTGCCCCACTTCCCGGCGCTGGGCTGGCTGGACGATCTGGACCGCACCGCCCAGCTGCGGCAGCTGCCCATCCTCATCGGCAGTATTCTCATCTACGCGGGAGGCGCGGCGCTGACGTTCCGGGGCTCGGAAAAAGCTTACGAAAAAGTGGATCTGTAAGAGAAAAGACCGGCGGGAGCCGGTCTTTTTTATCGGGCAGAGTCAGCGGAGCAGGGACTGCATGTCCGCCGGAAGCGGGGCGGTGACGTCGATGACGGCGCCGGTGACGGGGTGCGTCATCCGCAGGTGATAGCTGTGGAGGGCGGGACGGGCGATGAGGGTCTTGTCCTCCGTGCCGTAGAGCCAGTCGCCGGTGAGGGGGCAGCCGATGGCGGCCATGTGTACCCGCAGCTGGTGAGTGCGGCCGGTGGTGGGCGTCAGCCGCAGCAGGGCGCGGCCGTTGGCGGTGGACAGCACCTCGTAGTGGGTGTGGGCGCTCTGTCCGCCGGGGTCGGGGCAGCGCTTCAGCAGGGAGCCATCCGCCCGACCCAGAGGCAGGTCGATGTCCCCCTCCCGCCGGGGCGGCAGCCCGTCGCATACGGCGCGGTAGTCCCGCTGAAAGCCGTCGGTGTGGAGCAGGGTCATGCAGCGGGCGTGGACGAAGCCGGTCTTGGCCACGGCCATGACGCCGGTGGTGCCCCGGTCCAGCCGGTTCACGGCGTGGAAGCTGTCGCTTTGCAGGTAGTGGGCCACGGCACCGGCGATGGTGGCCGTCTCCTCCGTCAGGGCGGCGGGGTGGATGGCGATGCCGGCGGGCTTGTCCAGAAGCAGCAGGTCCTCGTCCTCGTAGAGGATGGTCAGGGGGTAGTCCACCGGCAGGATGTGGGGGTTCTCGCCGGGCAGGTCGGACACGTCCGCCCGAAGGACGTCCCCGGTGCGGAGGACACGGTTCACCGGGACGGGCACGCCGTTGACGGTGATGGCGTCCCGGAATTTCAGGCGGCTGAGGAGGCTGCCGGAGATGTGCCACAGGCCCCGCAGCAGCTCCTTGACGCTGCGGCCATCCTGGGCAGCGGAGACGGTATGGAACAAAACGCGCACGGGCGGCACCTCCTTTCCAGTGAAAAACAGTATAGCACATTCCGGCGGGATGTGCTATACTGTGGGCACCGAAACTACGAAAGTGAGGACGCGATATGGCATCCAAGGTGTATTTTGCCGACCTGCGGGCGGACTATCATGAGAATTTGCAGCAGAAGCTGACCCGGCTGATGAAAACGGCGGGCATGGGCGATATCGATTTCAACGAGAAATATGTGGCCATCAAGATGCACTTCGGTGAGCCGGGCAATCTGGCGTTTCTGCGGCCCAACTGGGCCAAGACGGTGGCGGACTTCGTGAAGGAGCGGGGCGGCAAGCCCTTCCTGACGGACTGCAACACCCTGTATGTGGGCGGGCGGAAGAACGCGCTGGATCATCTGGACAGCGCCATGCTCAACGGCTTCAACCCCATGACCACCGGCTGTCAGATCCTCATCGCCGACGGTCTGAAGGGCAACGACGAGGTGGAGGTGCCGGTGGCCGGCGGCGAGTATGTGCAGGCCGCCAAGATCGGCCGCGCCGTCATGGACGCCGATGTGTTCATCTCCCTGACCCACTTCAAGGGCCATGAGGAGGCGGGCTTCGGCGGCTGCCTGAAAAATATCGGCATGGGCTGCGGCAGCCGCGCCGGTAAGATGGAGCAGCACAACGCCGGCAAGCCCCATGTGGAGCAGAAGCTGTGCGTGGGCTGCGGCCAGTGCCGGAAGATCTGCGCCCACGGCGCGCCGATCATCACCGACGGCAAGGCCGTTATCGACCACGACAGATGTGTGGGCTGCGGCCGCTGCATCGCCGTCTGTCCCAAGAACGCGGTGCAGATCAACTGGGACGAGACCACCACCAACCTGAACCGGAAGATCGCCGAGTACACCAAGGCGGTGGTGGACGGCCGCCCCTGCTTCCACATCTCGCTGGTCATCGACGTGTCCCCCAACTGCGACTGCCATTCGGAGAACGATATGCCCATCGTACCCAACGTGGGTATGTTCGCCTCCTTTGATCCGGTGGCGCTGGATATGGCCTGCGTGGACGCGGTCAACGCCCAGACGCCCCTGCGCGGCTCCGCCGCCGACGGGGAGGCGGGTCATGTCCACGAGCATGACCACTTCCAGCGCATCCACCCGGATACGGACTGGCACAGCTGTCTGGAGCACGGCGAGAAGATCGGCATCGGTACGCGGGAGTACGAGCTGATCAAGATCTGAGCATTTGCATAAAAAGGATGCCTCCGGCTCTGCCGGAGGCATCCTTTTTGCGTCCTGTCAGTCCTCGTGGGGCTTTACGTCCTGATAGAGCATATTCCACACCACCTGGTAGGCGTGGAGGGTGTCCGTGCCGTGGCAGACCATCCGCACATCCATGTCCGGGTATTCCCGGAGGAAGTCCATGATGGCCTTCAGCGCCACATGGGCGGCCTGTAACACCGGGTAGCCGTAGACGCCGGTGGAGATGGAGGGGAAGTCCACGCTGCGGCAGCCGTGGGCCGCCGCCAGCGTCAGCGCACTGCGGTAGCAGGAGGCCAGCAGCGCCGCCTCACCGTGGCCGCCGCCCCGCCAGATGGGGCCGACGGTGTGGATGACATACTTACAGGGCAGGCGGTAGGCGGCGGTGAGCTTGGCCTGTCCCGTCTCGCAGCCGTGGAGGGTGCGGCACTCCGCCAGCAGCTGCGGCCCTGCGGCCCGGTGGATGGCACCGTCCACGCCGCTGCCGCCCAGTAGGGAGGTGTTGGCGGCATTGACGATGGCATCGGCGTGGGACTGGGTAATATCGCCCTGCACGATGGAAAGCATGAAATGCACCTCCCGGAAAAGTACGGAAAATAGGCAATATAAAGGGAATGTTCAGATCACGGACAAAAATATTTACAGATTTGCCCATCTATGCTATTATAGTACGGTTAGAACAGGTATGCAACAGCGGGAAAGGAAATCAAGTGAGAAAATATGTACCGGCCTACGAGGGCAACCTGCGCAAGCACGCGCTGTCGGTGCCCCGCTGCATCAGCGAATGCAGCGGCATCCGGGTGTTCGGACGCCGCATCAAGTCGCTGGTATTCAGCACGGACGTGGCCATTATCAAGAATATCAACGCCGATGCCATCATCGCCGTGTATCCCTTTACCCCCCAGCCGGCCATTACGCAGGCCATCATCGGCGTGTCGGACGTGCCGGTGTTCTGCGGCGTGGGCGGCGGGCTGACCAACGGCATCCGGTCGGCCAGTATGGCCGCGTATGTGGAGCATCAGGGCGCCTACGGCGTGGTGTGCAACAGCAAGATCGGGCTGGAGACCATCCACGATATCAAGGATGCCGTGGAGATCCCGGTGGTGTACACGGTCATCTCGGAGAAAACGGACATCCAGCCCTATCTGGACGCGGGGGTGGACATCATCAACGTGTCCGGCGCGGCCCGGACGCCGGAGATCGTGGCGGCGCTGCGGGAGCAGTACCCGGAGCTGGCCATCATCGCCACCGGCGGCCCCACGGAGGAGAGCATTCTTGCCACCATCCGGGCCGGGGCCAACGCCATTACATACACGCCGCCCAGCAGCGCGTCACTGTTCGCCAAGACCATGGCGGCCAACCGCAGCGAGCTGGAATGAGACAAAAAGCAGCGGGACTTCCCACAGGAGGTCCCGCTGCTTTTGTTACATGGCAAGGTAGGCGCGGCATCTGGCGTCGGCCGCCTGGGCCAGCGCGTCCTCGTCCACGGTGACGAGGCGGCCGTGCTCTACGGTGACGCGGCCCTGCACCACGGTGTAATCCACGGGGCCGCGGACGCCTACGGTGCCCAGCACCGAGCCGGCGTCGCAGCCGCAGCCCACCAGCTCCAGCCGACGGGCGTCGATGAGGAACAGGTCGGCGCACTTGCCCTCGGTCAGCTGGCCGATGTCGTCCCGGCCCAGCAGCCGGGCGCTGCCCCTGGTGGCCATCTTCAGTACGTCGTAGCCGGTGGGGGCTTTGCGGCTGGAGGCCAGGCGATGCAGCAGGTAGGCCACGCGCAGCTCCTCCAGCAGGCTGGAGCCGTCGTTGGAGGCGGAGCCGTCCACCGCCAGACCCACCGGCACGCCCAGCGCCAGCATCTCCGGGATGCGGGCCACGCCGCTGGAGAGCTTCATGTTGCTGATGGGGCAGTGGGCCACGCCGGTGCCGGTCTGAGCCAGCAGGCGCAGCTCCTCGTCGTTGAAGTGGATGCCGTGGGCGAACCAGACGTCGCTGCCGAGCCAGCCCAGGCGCTCCATGTAGGCCAGCGGGCGGACGCCCTCCCGGGCCAGCATGAAGTTCTCCTCGTCCTTAGTTTCGCACAGGTGGGTGTGGAGCCGCACGCCGTACTGGCGGGCCAGGATGGCGCTCTGACGCAGAAGGTCGGCGGACACGGAGAAGGGGGAGCAGGGGGCCAGCGCCACGCGGTGCATGGCGCCGTAGGATGCATCGTGGTACGTCTCGATGGCGTGGACGCTGTCGCGCAGGATCTCGTCCACGGTCTGCACTACGCTGTCCGGCGGCAGGCCGCCGTCCTTCTTGCTGAGGTCCATGCTGCCGCGGCTGGCGTACATGCGGATGCCAAGCTCATCGGCGGCGGCAAACTGGGCGCCCAGCAGGTCGCCGCTGCCGGCGGGGAACACATAGTGGTGGTCGAAGCAGGTGGTGCAGCCGTGCTTCATCAGCTCGCCCATGCCGGTGAGGCTGGACAGGCGGATAACGTCGGCGTCCAGATTTTTCCAGATCTCGTACAGGGTGCGCAGCCAGTCGAACAGCTCCATGTTCTGGACCTGGGGCAGGTTGCGGGAGAACACCTGATAGAGGTGGTGGTGTGTGTTGATGAGGCCGGGGTAGCAGAACATGTGGCTGCCGTCGATGACGCGGTCGGCGGCCACGTCCAGCCCGGCACCGATGGTCTTGATGAAGCCGTCGGCACAGTAGAGGTCAACATTTTGCAGGATGCGGTCGCCGTCGTCGCAGGTGACCAGCTGGGCGATATTCCGGATGAGCAGGGTGGACATGGCGGGTTCCTCCTTGACAGATGTAAATGGGTAGGAAAAAAGAGCAGGCCGCAAGCGGCCTACTCTTTTTTGTATAGGGTCAGCGTTCCTCGCGGAAGTAGGAGAGACCGAGGGACGCAGGGGGCTGATCCTCCCGCTTTTTACGCAGGGACACGATGATCAGCACCACCAGAGTGATGACGTAGGGCAGCATCTTGTACAGCTCCTTCACGGCCATCTGGGTGCCGGTGGGCAGGTAGATGTTCAGAATGTACAGGCCGCCGAACAGGATGGAGGCCCAGATGCTGGTGCTGGGACGCCAGATGGTGAAGATGACCAGCGCGATGGCCAGCCAGCCGCGGTCACCGAAGGCGTTGTTGGACCACACGCCGTTGGCGTAGTCCATGACGTAGTACAGACCGCCGAGGCCCGCGATCATGGAGCCGATGCAGGTGGCCAGGTACTTGTACTTGGTGACGTTGATGCCGGCGGCATCGGCGGTGGAGGCACTCTCACCCACGGCGCGCAGGTGCAGACCGGCGCGGGTGCGGTTCAGGAAGTAGGACGCGCCGATGGCGATGATGATGGCCGCGTAGGCTAGGAAGCCGTAGGACAGGAACAGCTGGCCGAACCAGCCGGTGCTGTCCGCGCCGGGCAGGGTGGTCTTGAAGAACAGGCTGGTCTTGGACAGAGCGATGGAGGGGACCTCACTGCCGGTGAGCTTGATGAGGGAGCCGCCGAAGAAGTTGCCCACACCCACGCCGAAGGTGGTCATGGCCAGACCGGTGACGTTCTGGTTGGCCCGGAGAGTCACGGTGAGGAAGCAGTACAGCAGGCCCATCAGCAGGGAGCCCAGCAGGGAGCAGAGGATGGGGATAAGCACGGCCAGGAAGCCGTTCATCTGGGCTGCGCCCTGCTCGTAGAAGAACGCGCCGATGACGCCGCTGATGCCGCCCACATACATGATGCCGGGGATACCCAGGTTCAGGTTGCCGGATTTCTCCGTCAGGATCTCGCCGGTGCTGCCGAACAGCAGGGGGATACCCTGCATGACGGCGCGGGGGAAGAACGATACAAAGCTAAACATCCGATTACGCCTCCTTCTTGCTGTTCTTGCGCAGGCTGACCTTGTAGGTGATGAAGAACTCGGTGCCGATGATGAAGAACAGGATGATACCGGTCAGGATATCGGCGAAGGAGTGGTTCAGGCCGAACACGCTGGACACCTCGCTGGCGCCGCGGTCCATGACCACCAGCAGCAGAGAGGCCGCGATCATGATGAAGGGATTGAACTTGGACATCCAGGAGACCATGACGGCGGTGAAGCCGCGGCCGTCCACGATGGTGGTGGTCAGGGTGTGGTCCACGCCGGCGGTGAGCAGGTAGCCGATGAGGCCGCACATGGCACCGGAGAGCACCATGGTCCGCACGATAACGCGGTCCACCTTGATGCCGGCGTAGCTGGCGGTGCGCTGGCTCTCGCCCACAACGGCGATCTCGTAGCCGTGCTTGCTGTACTGCAGGTAGACGTACATCAGGCCGGTCATGATGGCGATGACCAGAATGGGGAGCAGGTACTGCTGGCCCGCCAGGCGGGGCAGCCAGCCGGCCTCCGTGGACTGGTTGATGATGCCGATCTTACCGGCGCCCTTGGGCACCTCCCACACGATGATGAAGAAAGCGGTGAGCTGGGTGGCGATGTAGTTCATCATCAGGGTGAACAGCGTCTCATTGGTGTTCCAGTGGGCCTTGAAGAAAGCGGGCAGGAAGCCCCAGATGGCGCCGGCCAGGATGGCGGCGGCCAGAGAGATCACGATCAGCAGGCCGTTGGGCACGGTCTTGCCCATGGTGATCATGCAGGCGGAGGCGGCCAGACAGCCGATCAGGGTCTGACCCTCGGCGCCGATGTTCCAGAAGCGCATCTTGAACGCGGGGGTCACGGCCAGGGAGATACCCAGCAGGATGGCCACGTTCTGCCATGTGACCCAGCTCTTACGGGCGGTGCCGAAGGCGCCCTTGAGAATGGTGCCGTAGACGCTGATGGGGTTCTCACCGGTCAGCAGCGTGGTGATGAGGCCGCAGAACACCAGCGCCAGCAGGATGATGCCGCCGCGGATGGCCAGTGCCTTGGGCAGAGGCAGCGTATCGCGCTTGGAAATATGAAAGAGAGATCCTTTTTTACTCATCTGCCTTGCCTCCTCCCATGCGGGTCATCAGTGCGCCCACTTCCATCTTGTTGGTGGTGCGCCCGTCCACAACGCCGGAGACCTGACCGCCGCAGAGTACCACGATGCGATCGCACAGCTCCAGCAGCACGTCCAGATCCTCGCCGACGTAGACCACGGCGACGCCTTTCATTTTCTGCTCCGTCAGCAGGTTGTAAATGGTGTAAGAAGTGTTGATATCCAGACCGCGGACGGCGTAGGCCGTCATCAGCACTGCCGGCTCCTGGGCGATCTCACGGCCCACCAGTACCTTCTGCACGTTGCCGCCGGACATGCGGCGGACGGGGAAATTGGTGCTGGGGGTGACGACCTCCAGCTCCTGCCAGATGCGCTGGGCCAGCGCCTCGGGGTTCTTGCGGTCCAGGAAGATGCTGTGGCCCTTGCGCCAGGAGCGCAGCATCATGTTGCCGGTCATGCCCATGGAGCCGACCAGGCCCATGCCCAGACGGTCCTCGGGCACGAAGGACATGGCGATGCCCGCCTTGCGGATATCCATGGGATCCTTGCCCACCAGCTCCTGGGGCGCGCCGCCGTCAGGAGCGTAGTAGGTGACGGAGCCGGAGGAGATGGGATACAGGCCCGCGATGGACTCCAGCAGCTCACGCTGGCCGGAGCCGGCCACGCCGGCCACGCCCAGCACCTCGCCGGCCTTGATCTCAAAGCTCACGTTGTCCAGACGCTTGACGCCCAGCTCATCGAAAACGGTAAGCCCCTCCAGCTTCAGGCGGGTGGTGACGTTCTTCGGCTCGGGACGGTCGATGTTCAGGCTGACGCTGCGGCCCACCATCATGTCCGTCAGGGACTGCTGGTCGGCGTCCTTGGTCAGCACATCGCCTATGTACTCGCCCTTGCGCAGCACGGCCACGCGGTCGGACACGTCCAGCACCTCGTGGAGCTTGTGGGTGATGATGATGAGGGACTTGCCATCGGCCTTCATGTTGCGCATGACGGTGAACAGCTTGTCCGTCTCCTGCGGGGTCAGCACGGCGGTAGGCTCATCCAGAATCAGGATATCCGCGCCGCGGTACAGCACCTTGACGATCTCCACCGTCTGCTTCTGGGAGACGGACATATCGTAGATCTTCATGTCGGGGTCGATGTCGAACCCGTAGCGGTCGCAGATCTCCTGCACCTTCTTGCGGGCATTGACCAGGTCCAGCTTGCCCTCCAGACCCAGGATGATGTTCTCCGTGGCGGTAAACAGGTCGACCAGCTTGAAGTGCTGGTGGATCATGCCGATACCGAGAGCAAAAGCATCCTTGGGAGATGCGATGGTCACAGGCTGGTCGTGGATGTAGATCTGTCCCTCATCGGGGAAGTAGATGCCGGAGAGCATGTTCATCAGCGTGGTCTTGCCGCTGCCGTTTTCGCCCAGCAGAGACAGGATCTCACCCTCGTGCAGCTCCATGTTGATCGCGTTGTTGGCGACAACTTTACCGAACCGCTTGGTGATGTTCTCCATTTTGATCGCGCATTTGTTTTCCAAGGCTGTCATCCTTTCTTTCGGCGCAGACGGCTGCAACACCTCGCAATACGCCGGGGCTATGTACCATACGGTTTATTCTACCATACATAAGGGGGCTTGTAAATCAAAAATAACAAAAAAATTGTCAGGAAATCACAAAGAATGTAAGGTTATACAAAGAAAGGGACACTCTGCTTGTGTAAATCGTCAAAGGGGTTGCGGGAGACGAAAAAAAGCAGGCCCCGACAGGCGCGGAGAGCCTGTCGGGGCCTGCTTTCCAGCGGGCGGCACAGGGCCGGAGAGGCAAAAAAAAGACCGGACTGCGGAGCAGTCCGGTCTTTTAAGGTGCAGGAAAAAACTTACATCTTGGTATCCAGCAGGTTGATGCCGTCGATGCTCAGATCGAAGTACGGGGCGGAACGAGCGGTGGACTCAGCGAAGTAACCGTCAGTGATGACCTCGGTGTCACCGGTGTAAGCCTCGTCGGTATTGACGTCAGCCAGGTAGGAGGTGATGTGACCGTCAGCGTCGACCTTCAGGAAGTCGGTCTTGAAGGGGTTGGCCTCGACGGAGGTGGTGAAGGTGGAGCAGTCGAAGACGTGCAGCTCACCGTTCTCCAGCTTGGCCATAGCCTCGTCGATGGCGGCCTGGGTGCCCTCAGCGGCGACAGCGGTGTTCAGGTCGGTCAGGACCACGGAGCCGGTCTTCAGATCGCCGGTGTAGTCAACGGGGATCTCGGTGCCGTCCATGACAGCCTTGATGGCCATCTCATAGTAGGGAGCCCAGTCGATGCGGGAGGAGATGATGTAGGTGTTGGGGCCGGCGGTGATGGTGGAACCGTTGTAGGAGACGTTGGGAATACCAGCGTTCTCACAGGCGGTAGGAGCACCCAGGGAGTCGGCGTGCTGGCTGATCAGCTTGCAGCCGCCGTCGATCAGCTTCTGAGCGCCTTCCTTCTCCAGGGTCTCATCGTACCAGCTGCCGGTGAAGGTCACGTCCATGGTGACGGAGGGGCAGACGGACTTGGCGCCCAGATAGAAGGAGGTGTAACCGGAGACCACTTCGGCGTAGGTGAACGCACCAACGTAGCCCATCTTGGCCTCTGCCTCAGTGAACTTGCCGGCAGCGATCATCTCGTTCATCTTCATACCGGCAGCGATACCGGCCAGATAACGGCCCTCATAGATGGAGGCGAAAGCGTTGTGGTAGTTGGACAGGCCCTCGGTGTGGGCGCGGGTGCCGGTGGAGTGGCAGAACTGCACATCGGGGAAGTCCTTGGCGGCCTGGATCATGTAGGACTCATGACCAAAGCTGTCGGCAAAGATGATGTTGCAGCCGGCGTCGGCCAGCTCGGCAGCGGTGTCGTAGCATTTCTGACCTTCCTCAATGTTGGTCTTGAGGATGTAGTCGTTCTCGGTGAGGCCCAGATTGGCAATGGCCTCCTTGGCAGCGTTGATGAAGTTGAGGTCGTAGGTGGAGTTCTCATCGTGCAGGGTGATGAAGCCCACCTTGATGGTAGCAGTCTGCTCGCCGCCGTCGTCGGGGACGTCGGGAGTCTCAGGCTGCTTCTGCTCACCGCAGGCCACCAGGCTCAGAGCCATGACCAGAGCGATGATCAGTGCAAGGAACTTTTTCATTCTTGTTTTCCTCCTTTAAATATGTGACATACGGCTGGAAGTAAGGGTAAATTTGCCGCACGCCTGAATAACGGGGTTCGACCCGGCATTCACATCCAGTAGGATGCCAGTATTATACAGGAAAGTGCTTCGGATTTCAACTGAAAATGTGTGATATAAGAAAAACTTTTGTCTGGCACGAAGGCCAAAACGGTTGTGAGAGAACAGCTGCCGCGCAGAGGTCACTGATGAACTCTCGTTCCGGTCTTGCCCTCGATGCCGTCCTTGGCCTTCTCCAGCAGGGTGATGAGGGCGGTGCGGCCGGGCTTGGACTCGGCGAACTTCACAGCCGCCTGCACCTTGGGCAGCATGGAGCCCTTGGCGAACTGGTTCTCGTCCATGTACTTGTAGGCCTCGGCGGGGGTCAGGTCATCCAGACCCTTCTGGTCGGGCTTGTTGAAGTTGATGGCCACCTTCTCCACGGCGGTGAGGATGATGAGCATATCGGCGTCCAGCAGCTCGGCCAGCAGCTCGCTGCCGAAGTCCTTGTCGATGACGGCGGGGGTGCCGGACAGCTTGCCGTCCTTGCGGATGACGGGGATGCCGCCGCCGCCCACGGCGATGACCACGTGGCCGGCGTCCACCAGCGCCTTGATGGAGGCCTTCTCCACGATGTCAAAGGGCTTGGGAGAGGGGACGACCTGACGGTAGCCGCGGCCGGCGTCCTCCACCATGGTATAGCCTTTCTCGGCGGCGATGCGGTCGGCTGTCTCCTTGTCGTAGAAGGCGCCCACGGGCTTGGTGGGGTTCTGGAAGGCGGGGTCATCCTCGGATACCACGGTCTGGGTGACGATGGTGGCTACGGGCTTGTCCATGCCGCGGCTCATCAGCTCGTTGCCGATGGCCTGCTGCAGGTGGTAGCCGATGTAGCCCTCGGACATGGCGCCGCACTCGGGGAAGGGCATGTCGGCCTTGATGGCCTTGGCCTCGGCGGCGGTGCTGAGACCCAGATTGATCATGCCCACCTGGGGGCCGTTGCCGTGGGCCACCACCACCTCGTTGCCGGCGGCGATGAGATCCACGATGGAGCGGGCAGTCTCTGTGACAAGCTGGAGCTGCTCGGCGGCGGTATTGCCCAGGGCGTTGCCGCCCAGAGCGATGACGATCCTCTTAGACATAATGAAAGTACCTCGTTTTGAATAAAAATGTGAGAATTTGGTGTATGCGGGCGGGACTCTGCCCCGCCCCTGCGGGGGCGTGGGATGCAGTGCATACGGAAAAAACAACAGCGGCGGCGATGCCGCCGCTGTTGCGGGTGGTGTGCTTATTTTAGAAGATCTTGCGGGTGTTCTTGCCCTCGTCCAGCTCCATCAGAGCCTTGACGGGATCCTTCACCTGGGCCATGAAGATCATGGCGGCGATGACATAGGGCTTATAGGAGGCCTGCTTGTACAGAGGCACGATGTAGCGGTCGAACACAGAGTTGTCCACCTCGCCCTCGGCGCAGCTCAGGCCGGTGATGTCGGCGGGCAGGCAGTGCAGGTACAGCGCCTTGCCGTCCTTGGTGAGCTTCATCATCTCCTCGGTGCAGGCCCAATCCTTGTGCTCGGCGTTCTGGGCCAGCAGGCGCTTCTCCAGAGCGTCGATGCCCTCCTTGTCACCGGCGGCGTACAGCTTGGTGCGCTCTTCCATGGCGGCGTAGGACGCCCAGCTCTTGGGATACACGATGTCGGCATCCTTGAAGGCTTCCTTCATGTCGTTGGTCTTGTGGAACTTGGAGCCGTACTTCTCGCAGTTCTTGCGGGCGACCTCCTCCACCTCGGGCATGACGTCATAGCCCTCGGGATGAGCCAGAGTCACGTCCATGCCGAAGCGGGTGAACAGGCCGATGACGCCCTGAGGCACGGACAGGGGCTTGCCGTAGGAGGGAGAATAGGCCCAGGTCATGGCGACCTTCTTGCCCTTCAGGTTCTCCAC